>JANWYU010000189.1 GCA_025055135.1 Pseudobdellovibrionaceae bacterium
GAGCACAAAAATGACCCCTCGTTTTTGACCCAAAGCTTTAAACACTTCGTAAGCTGTTTTCGGACTATGGGGAGGAAGATAATGAATATGAGGAGCGTGCCTAACATAAAACCAAACTTGATTGGTCCATGTTACTGAGAAGTTTTTGCTAATTAGAGTAACATTCTCATTAATCAGAGAAAGACCTTTAAGAGCCATATCAGGATTTCCTAAATGACAGGCCAAAAGAAAATACCCACGATTAAGTTTTTTAGCAGCAGTTAGATTGTCTTCTCCAAAAATGCAAAAGCGTCCAGGTATATTTTGTGGGTTTTGCGCAACTTCAAAGTATTGGAGAAAGTAGTAAGCAAGGTTTTCGGTTGATTTGTTGAAGAGGGTGTATATCTCGTTTTTTGATTTTTGGGGAAAAACAATTCTTATGTTACGCAAAATAGTAAACCAACGAAATTTAATCCAGTGAAACACAACATAGGCGAGCATTTTCGCCAAACCATAACGCCACCTTTTTGGTAACATAGTATAGAACCTACTGACGGTGGCAATAAACAATATCCCTAATCTTTTGTAAAAGGAGGTGAGCATTGGAAACCTCAATGGTTAAATCCACAATCTTAATTTTTTCAACAGGAAAAAAAAAACTGTAGTTTGACCCAATCTTTGTAGGTACACAGTAAAATAGAGTTTTGTTCTTGATCTAACAAACGGTGGATTTTTTTTATCGTTCTTGGACTAGGTACTTGATGATCACGTAGCATCATGGTGGCAACTATTTGCCCTGGATACCGGTTATCCACCTCTTTAATAAAGGATTGAGGATGAGCAAAAGAGGTAATCACAATGATTTTTATAAATGACTCAAGTTTGGGCCAATTTTCTTGGAAATCAGCATGTAATATTAAGGAATTTGGTTTTGTAAATAATTGTATAAATTTTTGAAAAGATTGTAGTTTATTAGCATCTAACTTATTTGCTCTTGTTAAAATAACAGCATCGGCTTGACGTAAGGCAGACACGTGCTCCCTTCCCTCTCCAAAAGGGATTACACTAAGATGAAATCGTCGCTCAACGTTAACAAGAACAATCTCAAAGTCCTTTTTTAGGTTGTGATGCTGAAACCCATCATCAAGTAAAAAAATAGGTCTTAAAGACGACATTGGAGAGCCCATGGAAGAAAAAAGCCCATCATAAAATTTCACATTTCTCCACTTCACCGGGCCACTAACCACATCAACAAAACTGGGTAACAGACTACGATAAAGACAGGCCTCGTCACCAAAGCATTTTAAGTCCTCAAAACCATAGTAATCGGAAAATTTTTTAGGAAACCAGGCTTTCCCGCCATAGTTACGATTAAAGACCGCTAATTTGAAGCCTTGATCCAGCAAAGCTTTAGCCAACCAAATCACAAATGGGGTCTTCCCACTACCTCCCATCACTAGGTTACCGACTGAAACCACCGGATAAACACTGCGATAGAGTTTTCGTGGGCAATAACGATAAAAAAAAGCAAAATAAGTAATAGGATTTAATAAATCAAGAAGCGACCTTATTAAATAAAAAACAAAAGTCAAAAGGTTACTGAACCGACTGAATCTTGCGTATCGCACGAATGCGCCCTTTAAATGTGGGAAATGTGATTCTACCTTTAATTTCGATTTGAGTAGAGTCTTTTATTACGTGTCCTACCAAATTAAATGATAGAGAGACCCCAGGTCCACGGGGAATGCTAACGGAAATTTCAATGGGATTGGCCCTGGTTTCTAAATGAACCACTCCTGTAGCTACTGGAAGATGATCCATCGAAAAGGTTAGCTCAAGTGTTGGTAGCTCATGCATATGTTCTATTAATCGAATGTAGAATCCAGGAGCAAACGGTGTGATCGAAATGTTACTAAAAAAAGGTTCAATTTCATCCACCAAAGCCTCGTACTGACCCACATAAGGTGCTAAAATGGATTTGACCCGATTTATTTCCTGTTTTCGCTCGTTAAAGATTTGTGGCACATCTTGAGAAGTTTGCTTCACTTTTAAATAACCATAAATAGCATCCTGGGAACGCAACTCACCCTGTAGAACCCCTCCTATCAATCGGGTTCTAAAGAAGTATTTATCTTTAGCATCGGGAGCAGTTGATAAGGTAATGTCACCCGTTACCGGTTCGTAAACCCCCTCAAAACGAATATCAGGAAAAATCAACTCTTTTTGAATTAGCCTACCCGTTAATCTCGGACGAAACTTATTTTGACCGTCGTTATCAGTCCCAACAGGAGTTTCTCGAAAACTCAAAATCAAAAGTGCTTCGGTAGATCTTTGATATTGAGGAAACTCCAAAGATCCTTCATATGTTCCTTGAATAGATCTGAATATGTCATTGATTTTATCCCGATCTCGTAAATCACGTTGTAAATCGCCAAGGGGCTGCTGATCGGGAAACGAACACCCCAATGTCCATAGATATACAAAAAAAAGAAAACAGTAGTAGCGCAAAGAAGAAACCATATTATGAATTCTCCATCCTTCAAAGCTACTGCAACACCATACGCCACGTAACATAGACACACCTCTTTTCTTCTACTCTAAGGCAAGTACAAGCTCATCCTTCAAAGCCAACCACTCTAC
This sequence comes from Pseudobdellovibrionaceae bacterium, assembly GCA_025055135.1. Lineage (GTDB taxonomy): Bacteria > Bdellovibrionota > Bdellovibrionia > Bdellovibrionales > Bdellovibrionaceae > JANWYU01. The sequence goes on from JANWYU010000189.1 coordinate 2,620, forward strand.
CACTAAATTTTGATATTCCGCTACACCCTTCAAATATTCCAAATCTGTAAAATGAGCCCCATTAATGGTATCGATTAAGGTACGAATATCTACCTTTCCCACCTCATAACTCCGTGTAAGCTCTCGAACCGCATTCAGTCGAAAATTTTTTTGTTTCACCAGGCTAGATAGGGTTTGATACTGATTCAAAATCTTCTTTTTCAGTGTTGCTTTTTTATCCTCCAACTCCAACAACAGTCGCGATAATTTTAGGTTTTCTTGGTCTAAAGAAAACCTTTTTGAGCGAACCTCTTCTTGGCGAACATCCGAACCAAATTCCCACTGAACCCGCAGACCAACGAAATAACGAGGACGATCTGCTCTCAACCACTCCTGTCGAGCCGTCTCACTCAACTTATCAACCCCAGCTATCCCGTACTGGCCAATTAAGCTTATGTCCATTCCCTGATTGGCTTGGGCTGCCTTCAGTAAATTTTCCGTTGCCTCTTTCCTTCGTTCCGCTATCCGATAGGGTCTCGTCTGCCTGACATCAAAGTCATCAGGTGTAAAAGGAGGGAGGCTTTGAATATCCTTGGGAAACACCCACTCAATTTGAGCGTCCTTTGCCAAATGCAAAAAGGTTAAAAACTGACTACGCGTTTCTTGCAAAGTAACTTCAGCCTTCCAAACGCTTTGTTCTTTTGCCTCCAACTCTGCCTGCACCAACGACAGCTCTCCTGGATTTACAAATCCAACGGCCTGTTTTCGCCGGACATTCGTAAGCAGCACTTGATAACGATCCCGAGCAGCCTGATGTTCTTTTAAGGCCAATTCTGCAGTTATCACTCCCCAAAATCGATGCACTCCTTCTGTTACCAATGTTTCCAACTCTTCTAATTTTTGCATGTGAGCAGTTTCATAAAACTGTTTTTGAGCTTCAATTTCCCTGCGCCAAGCCTCTCCAAAATAATTCCTCCACAAGCTTTGAGTTAAGCTCACACTTGACGTCCAAACATTAACTGTTGGTGGTAACACAGACCCTGCGGCCAAATCAAATCGAGTTGATGTATGTTGAACATTTAGCTGAATTTGTGTACCTGATAACAAATTTTTCCTCAAAGAAATTTGAGTCTGTAAGGTATCTTGCCCAGTGTTGAAGGGCAAACCACTAAAAGGCTCAAAACGAGATTCCTCTAAGCCAGATTCAAGCAACAAATGCCAATCAAGAATCTGTTTTGCCCGTATATAATTTAAACGACTAATTTCCGGATTTAACTGAGCCTCTTTTACTTTGTGATTGTTTTGAATGACTAAGTCAGCAACCTCTTTAGGGCCCAATCGAACCACAGTCGCCTGCCCCGGAGCAAAATAAAAGACGGCACCAATCACCAAACACAAACTCTTAATTACCATTGGTAACGCCCCCCTAAAAACCATGCATGGGTGAGTAAATTGTTTTGACCAAAGCCCAAAACCACATTCCAAGAAGTTGTTACCTTCCAACGGGAATAAATGGCCCAAACAATATTTCCATGAGTAACCTCCATTGAATCTAAGTTTGTTCCTGATTGATGTTGAATAAGATAAACATATTGATACCCTACTTTAGGGATTATACTGAAAAAATCGGTAACCTCAAAATATGGACCACCACTTAACTCAACAGCATAAAGCCAAGAGGATATTTCCGAATTGTACTGGAAGGGCCGAAACATTCTATCAACTCCAAAACTGTTACCCAAATAAAGGCTTGGCCCTAGTTCAAACTTCCATCGAGTGCTGATCCACCCAATCTGAAGAGTCAATAATTGCACCCCCTGTTTCCAAAGTGGTTTCCCATTTCCGATTAAATAAGGGTTACTCAATAAAAAGGACCAATAAGCATTAAGGGTAGGAGTATGTAACAGACTCCTCCCAGGTTCCTTGGTTGATACAGTCCAACTGTGTTGACTGACAAAATCATTTGATTGGGCTAACAAAATCTTATGATACAAAACACATGTGAAACCAAGAAATAACCAAAGAAATCCCCTAGACATGGTGTTTCAAATAAAACTTAGTTTAAGAGAGGAGTCAATAAACCGGATGTTGACTCATTTTTATATTGAGAAAAAAGTGAGAACTGTCATAGTAAAAAAGTAAAATTTGATTAATTGATTTACAAATATTGTTTTTTATATGAGAGCCATTATTGGATTTTTTGTTAGAAATTGGCGTTTTTCCGTAATTATCACCATTTTATTAATATTTTCTGGTATCTCAAGTCTACTTAGCTTAACTCGGGAATCCTTTCCTCCTGTTGATTTTGCAAAAGTAATCATCTCATCAATTTATCCTGGTAGCTCACCTGAAGAGGTAGAGCAAAAAATTACGATTTCTATTGAAAATGAATTGCGGGGCATTGAGGGAATTAAAGATGTCAAATCGACCTCACAAAACGAGAGAAGTCGGATTGAAATCCGCATAGAAATGGACAACCCAGACATTCAAGTAAGGGAAGTAGTAACCCAAATTCAAAGAGCCGTTGATCGGGTACAAAACCTTCCCCCCGACATGTTGGAACGGCCACGAATTACTGAAGCAAATGCCAAGGAAATCCCTGTTTTGGAATTTGCAATAATCGGTCCCAACTTTAACCGGCAAAGAGATGTGCTAGCCCAACAGATAAAATCTGTTCTCGAAGATATTGAAGGTGTTAGCGAAGTAAGGCTTGTGGGATATACCAAACCGGAATATCAGGTTTTGCTCAATCCGGAAAAATTGAGCCGCTTTGATATTGGAATCCCCGAAATTCGCGGAGCTGTTTTAGCTAAGATTAATGATACTCCAGTTGGGTACATCAGAGGATCCGAAAAAAAGCAAATGGTTCGCATTAAAGCAAAACTAAAAACCATTGAAGAACTCAATGAACTTCCGATCCGCACTGGTGACAGCGGAAGGACTATTTTTTTAAAAGATGTAGGTCGAGCAGTTCTTGCCCAAGAAGAGCCAAGTATTTTAGCTTCACTTAACGGTGAGGACGCTACCTTGTTGGTTGTTACCAAAAAACCCTCGGCTGATGCAGTAGCACTAGCTAACAAAGCAAAAGATTTGGTGCAAGAGATCTCACACACACTGCCTGAAAATATAAAAATAGAAATTTATAACAATGAATCAAAAAGAATTGAACGACGTATCAAAATTGTTACTTCCAATGCCATTCAGGGTTTTGTCTTAGTGTTACTAATTACCTTTATCTTCCTTCCTCTCCGATTGGGGATTATGATTTCTTTGAGTCTACCCATTTCCTTATTGGGAACCTTTTATTACATGCACCTTTTTGGGGGCAATTTTAATTTAATTACCATGCTAGGACTTATTATTGCCCTGGGAATGTTAGTGGATAATGCAGTGGTGGTGGGTGAACTTTATAACCAAGAACTGAATTTTAATCGCTCTGCTCAAGAAGCAGCCATTAACGCCGCCCATCGCTTCTGGCTGGCCTTACTCTGCTCAATTTTAACAACCGTCGCAGCCTTTGCTCCCATGTTGGTTACAAAGGGTGT
>JANWYU010000029.1 GCA_025055135.1 Pseudobdellovibrionaceae bacterium
TGGTTAAAGCAGCCGGCTCATAACCGGCGGATCGGGGGTTCAAGTCCCTCAGCCCCTACCACCACATCTGTTTTATTAGATAGGGACGCTTTGCTTAAGGGCCTTCTAAATGAGCCTCGGGCAAATCCCCCCACATTGCAGGCTCTTCGGGAAACAATTTTTTCAACTGTGCCCTATCATATAAAGTATCTGAAGATTCTTTTTGCGATCCATCGGTAATCATAACATCAGCGAATGGGGAAATTGATTTATGGGAAAAACGATCTTTCTGAGAAGACCTTGTGGAACTTAAATGTTGGAAATCTTTCACATGTTCCATGTGTTTCACAAGCTCTCCATAGGTGCCACAAATCACATCTGGTAACCGACACACCTCTTTCATAAAACGATAAAGGGCCCGAAAATACGCGCCACCATTCCACTGGGAAAAATGATGTCCAATACTCATAGGAGCACGATGACTCCGGTAATTTTCAAAAAGCCATTTTCGATAGGTTTCATACATTTCCTGTTCAAAGAGGGAGGCTTTTTCAGGGGCTGGCTTTCCACCAGATTGCGCCACATAAAAATTATAATCCATCGACAATGTGCGCTTACCCGAACCAACTATTCTGAGACCCGCCAACGGAAAGTTTCACAGCCCTCTTGAATCTTTGCGAGGCCAGTCGCTGCTATCTGCCACTCTAGAGGCATCGTAAAAATACTTTTTTTTATAGATCTTACCATCAAACTCTCTTTCCGATTCACTCAACACCTGATAGGTATGATCATTTACTTCTAAAAGAGGAGCCCTGTAACCCAATAACGATCCTCCAATCATCTGACTCCACAATTCACGAATGGCGGGTAACACCACCAAAGACTTAGATCCATCAAAAGAAACGGCAATAAATTGCGGAGGGCGACCACTCGTCTATCCCCAGGCACACTCGCTACTGAGATAGAAATCGAGATAAAAAAATAGGATAAGCACTAAATAAGCAAGAAAAGACGAAACTCCACCTAGCAATCTCATGGCTCCCCCCTTTATGGGCTTCGGTGGGAGTATCATAAGGGCGTAGTCATGTCAATAACATTAATTCTCTAATAAAATAAATGAGATCCTTTCTCTTATATTTAAAAGGGATATGAGCGGTTTTTCTAAAAAAAGCATAATTTCAGTTACCAGAGCGGTGCTTGGGAAAAACTAAGGAACGCAAACGAAACGATCCCTCAAAATCCTTTTGACCCAGAATTCGGCCTAATTGCCCTTTCGGTTGAAACATTAACTCTGCAATGGCCCCCTTTTTTAGTTGAATAAAAGATTGCCCATGTCCTGTTAAAAGTAACCCTAACAGCTTGCTCAATTGAGGCTCATGACCTACGATGATCAAGATAAAACGTGGATTAATTAATTTATCCTGCGCAGCCAACCATCTCACGAATTTTTGTGGCGAGGCATTGGGTCGCAAAAGCTTGGTTTGACACGTTTCCACTACTTTTACCCACTTTGCTAATAAATGAGCAGTCTCGATAGCTCGCTCAAAATCAGAGGTTACCAAGCATACCTTCTTATTTTTAAACGCGAAGTGATACTTCTTTAGTAATTTTTTGAATTGTTGCACTCCTTCTTTAGTCAAAGGACGTTTGGCATCAGATCGCCCAACCCACAGACGCCGATCAACTGCCAAGGCATGACGAATCACAAACCATTTAAGAGTTTTCATGGAGTCGATCCTGGTACTCATCAACATGTGTTTGAGGACATCTCGGTGTACCCAAATGATACGCAGCTCGCATCAACATATGAGCACTAATGGGGTTGGTTAATACAATGAAGAAAAAAATAAGCACTGATTTTGTCATTACCTCCCAGTTACCCCAGTGTTTCCACAATAACGCAAGTAACAAAAAGCCAATTCCGAAAGAAGACACTTTGCTAGCTGAGTGCATCCTCGAAAAAAAGTCGGGAAACCGCAAGACACCTAAAGATGCCGATAGCGTAAAAAAAATTCCAATAACAAGACATATATGTTCAATCCAAACCTTCATTCTTCCACCGACTTTCTAAATAACGACTGTACATAACTGTTCCAAAAAAGGAGATTAAAGCCAAAATCATCACGGAATCAAGATACACAATCTGATCGCTTTCCAAAATAAAAAGCAAAATAAAAACACTCATCAAAGTGGTAATCATGTCAATACTCATCACCCGATCCACCCCACTTGGCCCCTTAATCAACCTCAACAATACCATGATAAAACTAAAGCCCAACACCACATAACCTACAAAATACAAGTCCTTCATAAAAACAATCTCCTCACTCGATAAGCTAATACCCTCTCTATAGAAGATCGAAACTCATCAAGATCATTTACAAAAAGACCATGAGCAAAAAGAGTCTTCTTGTCATCAGATAAATCAATGGTAACCGTACCCGGAGTCATAGTAATTAGATTTGCCAACATTAAAATAGCCCTATCATCTTGAAAATTGATGGGTATTGCTACAAATCCAGGATGCAATCGTGGCTTCCATCGAAACGCCTCAACCGACACCTGAACATTTGATTTGGTAAGTTCCCATAAAAAAACAAAAATTAATTCACAAAGATAAAATATTTTTTTTATTATCATTCTAACGCTCTCCCTTCTCCATTACTCCTTGCACATAACGAGAACCTTTCACAATCGTATCTGCCGCTTGCCTTGATTGCTCAACAAGCCAAGTGGGATACAAGCTGATACTTAAAGTCAAAAGGGCAAGAAAAGAAATGGCAACATAGCGAGGCACCAAAGAATAAACAGAAGCCTTAATAAG
>JANWYU010000045.1 GCA_025055135.1 Pseudobdellovibrionaceae bacterium
TGTTCGTCCACTAATACAACAGTGACAAATGGCAAAGTAATATTCACTTTTTTCAAAGACAATACCCTTAGTTATTAGGAGAGAAGGGTTTGGGTTTTTCGGTAAATGGAAGGTTGTCTTAAAGACCCAAAGTGGGATAGGGATGTTAGAGGAGGGGCTTAGGGGTTTAAAGGCAAGGAGCTTAATCTGACTTATGGTTTTCATGGACCTGATTCGGCGAGAGAGGGCCTTAAAAGAGCTTTCTTTAATGGGCCACAAAATATCAATTTGGGGATGGGTGAGATTCCTTTCTTCCAAAGTTGAAATCCGATGAATGACCTTTTGATTAAGGCGCTTTTTGGATTCTATGTCCAAGCCTACCGTAGTGGATTGAGAGCGGCCTATCCATAAACCAATAAAAGATCCAGAATGGGACCAAGCAAGGTGGGGATTCGTGTTCCATTCCCACTTTTTGGTATTTTCCCCCGTGGTGGGCCTCCCCGTGGTGGGGGTGGTGTAGGGGTGATTGTTTTGTAGATGGTTTTTAATCAGCTGTTTGGCCTTTTCCCTTTGGGGTTTTAATTTGAGGGGGAACGAGGTTTTTAAAAGGACGAGTCGGCCTTTCATACCGAAGTGGCCCAACATAGAGATGAGCCACTTTCTTTCATAGTCGGAGAGGATGACGGGGAATCTCTGATTCCTCAAGTACGAATCATGAACTTTTAAGCCCATAACTTTTTAACCGATCATGAAGGGTGCTTTTGGGTATACCCAAGTCTTTGGCCGTTTTACGCTGGTTTCCTCGGTTTTCCAAGAGAGTTTTTAAAATCATCTCTTTTTCGAATAATTTTAATGCAGGAAACAATCCCCCCTTTTCTTCAATGAGTTTTTCGGGAAATACCTTACTGAATAAGGGGTGTTCTACCTGATCGATTAGTTGAGGCAGATCATCCTCTTGGACCGTTTTTTGGGCAAAAAGTGCCTGAGCACGTAAAACCACATTTTTCAACTCTCTAATGTTACCTGGCCAACTATGATTTTTTAGGGCTTTGATTGCAGTGGGTGAAAAACGCACGCGATATTGCCTACACAAAGAAAAGAGAAGATCTTCAAAATCTTCCGTGCGGTCTACTAAAGAGGGGATATGAATGTGGACCACATTGAGTCGGTAATAGAGGTCTTGGCGGAACTCTCGGGTGAGTACTTTTTCGGCTAAGTTTTTATGGGTAGCAGCGATAATGCGGACGTTTGTTTTTATGGTGCGATCGCTTCCTACTGGTCTAATTTCATTATTTTCGATGGCTCGTAAAAGTTTGGCCTGTAGGGAAAAAGGGAGGTCGCCAATTTCGTCCAAAAATAGTGTTCCTCCACGGGCTGTTTCAAATGCTCCTTTACGATTGGCAATAGCTCCTGTGAAACTACCTTTAATGTGTCCAAAAAGCTCGCTTTCAATAAGAGTCTCAGAAAGTGCACTGCAATTTACTCGCACCAATGGTCCATGACGTCGACATGAGTAACGGTGCACTAGGTTGGCTATTTCTTCTTTACCCGAGCCGGATGGCCCTAAAATAAGCATGGGATGATTGGTTATGGCTAGCTGGGGAAGGCGTTGGAGTTGTTTGTTCCAAAAGGGATTTTTAGACGATAAGTTAGTAGAGAGTGTAGACAGTGGATCTGGGACTGGATCTGGGGAAAAGTAAAAGCTTAACGTCCCTAATTGAATTAAGTCATATGAATTTAAGCAAGCAGCCTGAATTTTAACCCCATTTACCAGGGTTTCCGATTTTGGGGAGGGATCCTTAATATAAAATTGTTGATTAGCGTATTCTAAGTAGGCCCTGTTTAAAGTTAGCTCTGTTTCTCCGGGAGAGAGATCCAGATGAGGGAGTACCTGTTGTAAAATAGGGGTACTAGGTGCAACGGCGATCCGTTTTTGGGTAACTTGGTCAATCAGGAAAACTTTGGGAACTTGAGTAATTGCCATAACTTCCATAATTCCTCCTTTTTTGTTTAGTACTGTTGGTTGAGCGTTGAGATTCAAAGCAAAGCGCATGCTAGAGCTGGTTTTGCATGAAATGTTTGAAAATTTTAAAGAACAGGATGGGAAGTGGTTTTCAAAGGGGCAATTATGGAATTAAATAGATTGATGATCCCAATATGTGGACTCGAATCTAAGAATTAGGATAAAATGTGGTAACATATATTAAAAGTGCAAAAGACCCTCGAGAGTACCCTGCGGCAAAATTTTTGGAAATTGTTTTTGTTGGCAGATCAAATGTAGGAAAGAGCTCATTGATTAATGCTCTATTCAAAACGAAGGTTGCTAAGACCAGCTCTACCCCTGGTAAAACCCATTTGCTGAACTTTTTTTCTTGGTCAGACGTTGATGCCTATTTGGTTGATGTGCCGGGATATGGCTTTGCGCGAAGACCGAAAACGGAAAGAGAAGGTTGGAGAGAAATGATGGAGGTATTTTTACAAGCACAGAACCGGGGACAACGTTTAGCACTACTGTTAATCGATGTGATTCGGGAGTGGCAGGCGGAAGAGGAAATGCTAGTGGATTACCTTAGTTGGGTGCATATTCCCTATGTATTAGTTGTCACCAAAATAGATCGATGTCGGAAGGATACCCTAAGAAAACGGATGCATTTTTGGCAAAATTGTTCTTTTTCTTCCCATCCGCCATTAGACCTTTTTTTTGTATCTGCCCGAACCCTTGAGGGCTGCAGCACGGTCTATAAATATCTTATAACCTATGCCCGAAAAATAAAATACGTGCAGGAAACCTAAGTGCATTCGTAGGCAACCGATTCTTGCTTAGCCCCCTATTTTTTGTTACACATCGCGACCCCGGAAAAAGGGGTTTGAACCGGTTGAACCGGGGGTTGGAAAGTAAAAACATTAATAAAAATTTTGTCATTTTGAAGTTCCTCGGTTCTTTTCCAAAATCAGCTTGAATTGATATTCGAAGAAAAAATCAATATTGTTCTGAATTTGTCTTTTTAGGCTAGCCTTGTTTTGATCGATCAGCTCAAAAATTTTGCTAATATCGTCAAATTCCTGATTAAAAGTATTGAATGCTTTTAATATGGCTGTTTCATCGAACTCTTGAGAGCTAGGGATTCCGTAGCCACCACCGCGAACATGTTTCCAGGGGGAGAGAGCTTCAAGGATTTCCCTGTATTTACCAAGGGCATGTCCTCCGCCACTTTTGCTTTCCAAGGCTTTGCTAAGCTCTTTTTGCAAATCTTTTGTGAAATCACGATTCACTTTCATTTCAAGTAGAAAAAATGATACAGCAATTGAAGGTTCTGGAGAAGCCGTTATAATTTTGTTGAACAAATTTCTTCTGTCTTCTGAATGAGTTCTCTTTAAATAATCATCTGCGTTTGTATATTGAAAAATACCATTACTGGCCTTCTTTATCCGAGAAAAAGCATCCTGAATTTCCTTCTTAACTGTTGATAGAAATAGGTAGCCCATTTTAACAGCGGATGAGATATCTTCAGGAATTTTTCTTACCAAGTTGTTCTTTTGCAAAGTCAACAATACGCCTATTGGAGTCACGGGTGGAATCTCGAAGTTCACAGGATGGTTTTCGGGAAGAATCCCTGCAATAAGGTCGAAAGTTTCCGTGGCACAATTATTTGAGATAAAGTAATACTTTCCGGAGTAGCTCCAAAAGATTTCTTTGACTAGCTCAATAAAATGAGTTTTTTGCCCCTCCGTTAACACGAGGGGGTAACTTGTTAAATTTCGATCTTCCTCTCGGGTATATTCGTTTATAACATTCCACATTGGCAGGATGAAGACTTGGGATAGATATTTCCCTGAATGTCCCCATCGACTCATTAAAGCCTCACCTGGTCCGGCGAAAAGATAGTGTATTTCGTAGATTCGTTTCGGATCTAGATCAATCTTTCGACCATCCAAACTCGAAACCACAAAATTTCTGTCGTGGCACGACGCAGATGAAAATGGAGAGAAGCCAAAGTGTTCACTCAAAATTTATAATAGGCTGGTCTTCTACATCGAAACTCAGGATCGAGGATAAAGTACTCCATATTTACTGCAAAATTTTCTTCGGGGCTTCGAAGCTCATATGGGTCTGGACTTCTCGTGCTCAATGCATTTTTCCTCGCCCTCGATAATTTCTGAAATGAGATTCTGCTCGATACAAATCTGTTTAAACTTTGCAAATATTCGCATCTGGGATCTGGCATAGTAGACTCTTGCCGAAAGATTTGGCAGTTCTGCAATTCACTTTTTTCGCTTTCAGTTAATGGCGCTCTTGCTTCATAAATATGGGACAGCTCGTGAATAATCAGCGATTGAAATTTTTGGTAAAGATCCTTGTGACTACAAGGAATTGGTGAAACAGTATCGAATCCGTTAAAAAGAGCGAGAAAGGCATCATTAATGACAATTGTTGGATGAGAACTTAAAGGGCGGGTATAGGCAAGAATATGTGGCCCCGCTTCGCATATGTTGTAAACATCAAGCTGATTTTTTTCGTCCATTTTTTTAAATTGTATTGAAATATTTCCTCCAATTCTTCCCATCATCTTAGGCGGTAGTTTACTCACTACGACTTTTATTTGAGATTTGATCCTCTCAGCGGCATGGGGAGAAACTTCGGGAGAATTGAAACTAATCGAAAAATTATCTGTGTTCGCCCTAATTGCAGAAATAGTTAGCGTAGTAGCAACTGTTAAAGTCAATTTTAGCGACCACATTTTTGACATAAGAAAAATCCTTTTAGAAAATTCCATGTAATTTGTGTTCCAAAAATAGGAGCGACTCCTTCGCCAAAATTTCTTGATCTGTCATCGTTGCGACTTGATCAGCGCCAAAATTTTGAATCGCAGCAAGACGGGTTAATCGGATCACGTCTGCAATTTGAGCGCTGTAAGCTTGATTTAGAACAGCAATTTGTTCTGCGTTTGCCAGAACTTGTTCACGATTGCCTATAACTGATGCTCCTGAAGGCCCTTTAGAATGGCTTTGGTAGACTCTTCCACGACCCTTAGTATCATATCTCCTGGTATGCAATTCGAATGCAAAAGAACTCATTGAGGTGGCGATCACTAGCCCAACAGCTACTAAATGTTTCATAATTTCCTCCTTTTGTTGTTATTCTAATTACTGTAATTCTCCTTCGAGAGACCCCATTACGCACTTTTGTGCCACTACAAAAAATGCTTCGCGCCTGTCCTTATACCCGCTTTTGAGTCTGTCAACTTTTTGGCAATAGCCCCATTTGTTGTCTGTAAAAAAGTTATATCCTGTCTAGTTTTGGAGTGAACTACATCAGCAGAGAATGGTGCCCGAAAGAGGACTTGAACCTCCACGACCTTTCAGTCACTAGAACCTGAATCTAGCGCGTCTACCAGTTCCGCCATTCGGGCTGTTCGGTGTTCAGTCATTTTCTCTGTTTACATCATATTTTTTCTACTTAGTGGTTTTGTTGTTTGTGAGGATTGGAGAGTTGTTCTTGTTTATCTAAATTAATTGGCGCCACATTGTGAGAAAGATCAGGTAAGGAATTTAAAAACCTTTTCCATTCATCCATGGTGAATTTACCCATTTGTAGGTGTAATTCGATCAATCGTGAATCAAACTTTTTTTCCTCTAAAGCTTTTTTCAACGATCCCATTTTTGTTCCTCCAATTGCTTAGTGCTTACAAAGAATCAGAGTTTACGAGATGAAACTATCCAATGATGAAAAGGGATTTGGTTTTTGTCAAGAAGGTCGGCTTTTTTAAGCCAGTAATTTAGTTCCAGTAACGGGTAGGAGGTTTGTCCTCATTTTCGAACGATTGATTTGAGATGATCTTAAAAGGATAACTTTTTTTGCGAAAAGGGGGCAGTCCATTTCCGCGATATTTATTACCTTCGATAAGGAGGAAATAAAGGAGACCTGATAGTAGGCCACCCAAATGAGCTAAGTTGGCAACCTCTCCGCCAGCCACGCTTGAACCCATAAGGCTGAGAAATTCGATGAGAGCCAGAATCATTACAAAATGTTTGGCCTTCATCGGGAATAAAAACATAAAATATATCACCCGTTCCCCGAAAATTTTACCAAACGCAAGAAAAAGCCCAAACACAGCCCCTGAGGATCCAACCACGGGTACGTAAAACAATTCTTCTCCCCTTTCCAACGTCCAATAAATAATTCCAGTGAGGGCCGTGTAGAGAAGACCGGCCCCAATCCCTGTAAAAAAATAATATTTTAAAAAACGGCGACTTCCCCAGACCCTTTCTAATTCGCTACCTACAAACCAAGTCATAAGTAAATTTAAAATGAGGTGAGAAACGTCCCAGCTATGTAAAAACATATAAGTTACTGGCTGCCAAAGCCAAAAGGATTGAAAAATTTGACTGGGTACCAGACCCAACCAAGTAAAAATGGGTAACCCAAAAACCTTTTGGCCCAGTATGGTTAAAACAATCCAACTGCCCAATAAGGTACTGAGCAGAACCTTCATAGTACGAGTCAAAGGAGGAATGTGGACGGTCATGGCATTTTCCTTATTCCTTACTTTTTATTAGTTCTTATCCTTTTTCTTATCCTTTTGATTTTCTTTTGTGAGAGGGTATCATTTGTTTCAGTGAGTGATTGGAAATAATTGTGAAACTTTCGGTAACTTTCTTGTAGTGTTTCAACCAACACCTTAGAGCGAGCCACAAGTGGAAAAAAGTTGAGATCCCCGCGCCATCGAGGAATCACATGAAGATGAAGATGATCGGGGATTCCAGCTCCGGCAGCAGCACCCAAGTTTGCTCCCAAATTTATGCCAAGTGGTTTATAAATGTCTTGAATGGCTCTGAGAGCCAGTAACATGGTAAACATAAGATCATTAAATTCAGTGGGATTTAAATCTTCAAAACCAGAAATATGACGTAACGGTAACACTAACAAATGCCCACTATTGTATGGAAACTTGTTCAGAACAATCATGCTATGATGTGATTTATAGACACATAATGTTCGGTAACTTTTAGGCCGTTGGGCGGCAACACAGAAAACACAATTTTTGGGTTCGGACTTGCGCCTGACATATCGCTCACGCTCAGGACGAAAGAGTAGATGCAAATGGTTAGTAAGCCCAGAAATCCCATGGCTTTCACTCAGGGATTGGGGGAAACGTTGATTTTTCGTGTGCTTCATACTGTTCCCTGTTTCAGGGGTTATTTATTATTTTATTGATTGTTTTGTTATTCTATCCAGTGAGTTTCCATAACCCCGGGAAGTAAGAAAAGTGGTAGGCCTGAAAGAGAGGGGCGCAGTTTTAAGCGAACAAAGTTAATGGCCTGTTGCCAAGCCTCTTCTCCGGTCTCAAATTCCTCTTTTCTAAAGAACAGATCAAAAATGGAAGGTTCCTCTTTTGGAATGTAAAAAAGTTCATAGTGAGAAAGGTTAGCGGCCTCAGCAGCAAGTTTTATCGCTGTGTCTAGAGTGCCTGTGCTGTCGATTAGTTTTGCCTGCAGGGCTTGATCTCCGGAAAAAACCCTTCCATCTGCAACTTGGCTAAGCTCTTCATCGCTCAAACCGCGGGTTTCTTTTACGGTATTAGCGAATTGTTGATAGACGTTCATAACTAAATCATTAAAAAGCCTTTTCTCATCTTCTCGCATGGAGCGATACTCTGCTCCTGAGTCTTTATATTTGCCAGAAGTAATTGAGTAACGTTGAATTTTGGCAAAATGATATAATCCTTCTAAATTTAAAAATTCCAAGATAACGCCAATTGATCCTACCAGAGTTCCTGGATTCACAACAATTTTGTCAGCCCCTAACGCCATATAATAGGCCCCACTGGCAAGTACATGACTGCTAAACACAACTACCGGTTTTTTAAGCTCCGTTCGAATTCGACGCAGAAATTCGTATAGTTCTTGTGAAGGGCCGACGACACCGCCTGGACTATTTACAATGAATACCACAGCTTTGATGTTAAATTTTCTAACATATGGTTCTACTTGCTCCATCCATTTACGATTACCTAAGATAACGCCTTTTAATTCATGAACCAAAATATGGGGTTGCAAGAGGGCAGTGGGTTGCAGTGGGTTAATTGACGACCGATTCGCAAGAAAAAAACCAAGACCCACAAATACGATCATTATGATAAAAAAATGTAACCATGATTTTTTTTTACCCATGGCTCAAAGCTTAAGATTTATTTAAGTTATGGACAACAGTGAGGCACTGCAAAAAAGACGAAGACGATATGAAGAGATTTGCCCCTCAACGAGCAAATCTCTTTTTCATAGATTCACGAATTTCTGCCCCTTCAATCGATAATCGGGTCCATGGAATGGCCAGTAACCGTTCCTTCTCAATAGGTTCTTCAGTTTCTTCACAGATTCCAAAAGTACCAGCTTCGATTCGTGCTAACGCAGACTCTACCTCCAATAGGTGTAGGCGAATCCGTTCAGTGCGATTCAAAAACTCGCTTTCGGCAAGGATGCGTAGGGTCTGATCCGCCTCATCCCCTCCTTTTTCGTCGCTCATATAAAAGGCATTCCTGGCTTCTGTAATTTGATTGAGTAAGGCCTCTTTTGTGTCGATCAGCTTTTTGCGACAGGCCTCAATAACTTCTTTTGGTAAATTCATCATCCCCCCCCTTTTTATAATGAATTCCCATTTGCCTTTAGGGTTGCGGAAACCCTATTCCTTTTAACCACCATCCCGGTGCTAAAATGGAACTAGATTATTGAAACAAATCTTTCGTAAAATGCAAGTGAATTTATTCTAAAGTCTTAAAATAAAACACACTATTAGAAAAAAAAATATTTGTAATAAATGTTAATGTTTTATTGAGTGCTTTCGCGCACGAACAAAGTTAGGTGGTAACGCACAACAGATTCAAGTGTTACCGGACAGTCCTCAAAGGTCCAGGTAACATCCCCAAAAGGACTCATTTTGGCTTTTAATAGATGTTCCTCTATACTGGAAGTATTGTGCTTGGCGTCGCTCGTTGTTACCGGATTCGTTACCATAAAATTATAACGAATGGAGATCAATCCAGGCTCCTTTTGAGAAAACACCATCTTAAAGCCATTTCGAAAGAGCATAAAGTCTGAATACGTTTTCGCAATGCCATAAACTTTGATGCGTCCATGAGGAGAGTGTTTAAATTGGTTAAAGGTGGTGGCTGCTTGAATAAATTGGTTTTTTAGTAGAGTCAGGAACTGAATTGTTTCAGCACTTAAAAGGTAATCACGATTTAGTGTGGGGGGTTGTTCGAATACTCCTGTTTCCTCTAGCCGATTTTCATGATTGGCTAATTCCCTAATCCAGTCACTTTTCATGAAACTACCCCTCCTAAGTTCAGTTTTCAGTTGGCCTCAGATCCTGTCAAGGTTTTCTACAATATTCGCTGTATTCAGGTTATTATCACTACATTTAAAAGCGAAACCCTAATAAAACGCTACCCTCTCCTGGACTTAGGACGGAGGGGGGAGCATAGTAATAGGCCAAAACCATTTGTAAATCAAAGTGGTAACCGATGTTAAAATCTAAAACAGATTCAATTCCAAAACTAGAATAAATCTGATTAAATGAAACTTTGGTATAAGTCTGTAGGGGAACAGAAAAGCCTAAGCCTTCTGCCATCAAAAAATCACTTACTAAACCAAGAGAAATCTGATGTAGATAACTTATAAATCCACTACTTCCTTTGTCGATCCGCCATCCAGGTAACCAATGCTCAAAGCTCAACAGAGCGAGTTTTGGTGAGAAAAAAGATCCGGTAGGATATCCCCGCATTATGGTTCCTCCCTGCATGTTACCCACCTGCCATGAAAAAGTTTGTTGATAATTTGCTTTTAAAGAAGTTTGGTCTAAATAAAAACCGGCTACCTTTAAACGATTCATGGCAAGCCAACCGTACGTTTGCGTGAAGTACTTTTCAGCAAACACTCTAAGGGAGTGGGCTAAGACCGAGGTGGGATATATTTGATAGTGCTGAGACCAGGTGGTAGACCATTGGTAACCCCGATTTGGCAAACTAAAACGAGCGGATCTTTGTAGAAAGCGACCTTGTGCGATTAGTCCCCACTCCCACTGATGAGAGACAAGGTTCACTAAATTTCGTTGAGTTTGGCTCACGAATAATGAGGTGTTTATAAATGGATGTTCAATCCAGGGCCCCCAGGCTGCTGACAGTGATCGAATTTGAGTCAGTAGGTTGGGATGGGTTAGATAAGAGGACTCGTCGAAGCTTAAAATACTCCAACTGCCCAATGTATTTCGATAGGTATAGCTAGCAAGATGATTAACCCGATTAATATAGGTATCGTAGGAAACCCCTAAATTGTAAATATGGCGCATAGTCGGGTCAAATCCGGAGGTAGCAGCCAAAAAAGAGGTTGATTTATCAGTAACCCAAATGAGAGGAATCCAATACTGAGGTAATAAATATTGAAAGGGGGAATATTCTTGTTCCTCTAACGGAACAGAGTTGTGTGCGATTTCTATTGGATATCTTGGATATTGTGAACTTAAAGTAGAGGGCACGCTGGGTAACGGCAAGTTGCTTTTTGTAAAATACATGTCCTTTGATTGAAGGGAGGCCAACTGTATGCCTTTATCAGTAACCAAAGAGGCAAGCAGGGTTCGAGTAAAGGGATCAAACTCATGGGTTAGTAATGCAGTTTCTACATGGGTAACTGGTTGCCATTTTGGATTTTCTGCTAAGATTTCTTCGGTAACAAAAACGTTCCAAGTACCATTTTGATCACACGTGACAAACAATTTATTGTTGGCAAAATTAGTAAATCGGTTTCTATCACAGGGGGTTTTTACGATCTTTTGGTTTTGGGGTCCGATTAAAAGAAGCCTTTCTCTATTTCGGCTTTTTTCAGTAACAATTATATTATTGTTATCGATCCACGTGGGCCAATGAAGGTGAGAATGAGGGGCAGCAATCAATAATGTCCGACTCTTTTTGCTAGTTTGAGAATTGGGATCGGAAGCATTTAGAGACAAAACTTCTAAGCGTTCTTTAAGAGGTTCTGCTCGCACATAGGCAACCCATTGCCCGTCAGGACTGACGGAAGGCTCTCGGGCTCTAGCTTTGAACGTAAGACGGCGCCAGTTTTTTTTTCTGAGCTCATAAAGCCATAAATCTGATCGAAGTTCAAAGCGATTAACGGGGGCTACTAGGTCGAATACAAATTGACGAGAGTCGGGTAACCAAGAAGTTCGAGTAATGGTAGAAGACCAGGGTAAATCAGATGGTAAGGGATTTGTGGAGTTTGGGTTGGGATTTTCAAACTGACCGAATAAAACTCGATATTCAGCATAATTAAAAGGTTTTGAGGTATCCTTTCTTTCGTAGAGAACTAGTCCTCTCGTTAAATCTGCAAATCGAGCAAGCGTTACCAATCTTTTTCCATCAGGAGATAAATCAGGATTTTGGTTTTCCATTATTGAAGGGGAAGAGTGAACTTCCATAGGTGTTGTTGGCACTTGTCGAATTTTTTCTAGGTGACTTTGGATCGTTTTAAAAAGAGAACCTGTCATTTCATAGAACCCCTCTGCGATGTCTGTTACTCCAGCCGTTTCAAAAAGAGGCTTATTGGTGGTATAGGGAGCCCGCGATCCGGTACGTTGGTGGACTTCTCCTGAAAACCTGTTACCCAAATGTTGACTTAAGTAGTTCCAATATAGAGATCCAAAAAAGTACGGACGGTTGCCATAGGGCCAAGACGGGATATTAAATTCATTTATCGAGGGATAGGTCAGCGAGAAAACGTTTGACTCAGATTGAAAAATCGCTCTTATTTGCGCTTCTTGCACCAAGGAGCGCATGCGTCCACCCTCGGAATAGCGCGACTCTCCGTCCACTGCTACGCCTTCCAACCACCAACGTGGTAACAATACGTTGGGGGTCATGAGATTTCCAAAAAATGGGTAAAGCGATTGAACGAGTCCATGGCGTTGTTCAAAGGTAAAAATATGAATTAACTCATGCAAACAGAGTTCATACAACCAGTCGGCATATTCTCCAATTGACTCTTGGAAGCTAGGGCTAACGGGAAACAACACAATATGAGGATACGGTAGCACTGTTGCGTAGCCATTCGGCATGTCGCTATCAGAACGAATAAGCACCGGAATGGGCTTGGAGGGGGGTATCCACGTTTGGGAAAGTTTCTGATAGGCGTATTCCATCCTCAGGGCAGTGGCTATAGCCAGCTCTTTGTCGGGACTGCGAAAAATAATTTGAAAATGAGGGGTGTTAAGGGTTTTCCAATCATTGCTGGGGTAGATTTCTAATTGGGCCAAGCTTTGTTGAGCATCAATTAAATGGACAATAAAAAAAACAAAAAAATAACGTGTAGAGAGTCTTGCAATATTCATGAGTTTGGATTCTTCAATCATTGTGACAAAGTAACTCTTCAATGCGCAACACAAAAGTTTTTCGGAAGTTTGACTTTCGATCCGATTATATCGCTAAATAATAATAAAATTTGGAGGAGAGCATGAAAAAGTTTGTTGTATTTTTAGTTACCATTCACTTAGTAGGATTAATGGGTTGTGCATCAAAGAAGAAAGAGGAGTCCACAGTTCCTCCAACAACGGCCTCAGAGGTGCCCATCTCCAATGAACCGATTGCTTTTGATAGTTTAGGATCAGATTCGGGTAAAATTCCTGGCCTAAATACTGTTTATTTTGATTTTGATAAAGCCACTTTGACTTCTGATACTGTGGCAAAATTGAAGGAAAACGCTCAGTGGATGAAAAATAACCCACGGGTTAACATTCAAATTGAGGGGCACTGTGATTCCCGGGGCTCTATTGAATACAATTTAGGTTTAGGGGAGCGAAGAGCCAAAGCTGTGAGGGATTTTCTAGTCAAGCAGGGCGTAAGTAAGGATCGTTTGTCCATTGTAAGTTATGGGAAGGAACGTCCCATAGCGATGGGGGACAGTGAGGAAGCCCACGCAAAAAATAGGCGTGCTAACTTTGTTCCTTTGAAGTAAAAAGGACTGAGAGAGTTTACTTATTATTAGGGTTTTCTTAAAAAAAATTAAAAACGATGTGATCAACAATGTGAGCTTGGCGAGGCCCTTTGTTCAGTGGAATTTATTTAAGAGAATTCTATTGGTTTTCCTTGCTTCAGTTGGTTTTGGTGGCTGTGCCACGATTTCTGCTCCAGTTGCTGAATATAACTTAGCGTTTGCGGCTTTAGGGGCAGCCCGTAAGGTGGAGGCTGCTCGCTATGCGTCTGGGGATTTTCACCGGGCAGAGGAGGCCTGTCGTAGGGGCAAGATTTTGTTTGAGGCCAAAACCTATGGGGAAGCTCGCCTTGAGCTACAAAAGTGTCAATATTATGCAGAGATGGCCGAAACATCAACTCGAGTGCTCCGGTGGAAGAAAGGCGAACATGATTTTTAGGTGTGGTAAAATTGTTCCTCTAAATAGACTCCTTTGTTTAGTGGGTTCCGTTGGTGCGTTGAGCTCATGTCTTATGACTCGAGATGAAGTATTGGAAAGGCAGAATTATCAAGATGTTCAGACCCAGCAGGGTCAAATGCAGAAGGCTTCTCGTTTTGATATAAACACGAGAGTTGCTGAAATTGAGGAGGTATTACGACATAATTCGGGAAAAATTGAGGAACTGGAACATCGCCAAAAATCATGGGAAAATCAGTGGGAAAACAGGGTTACTTCAGAGAGACAGCGGGAGGAAGAGCATCGAGGGGAGATCAAAAAGAAGATAGAACTTTTGATGGAAGAATTAAAAACCCAGAGGGCAGAAATAGATCAGTTAAAGGCAGAGTTAGAACTATTGCAAAAAGAAAAAATCAAAAAAATGGCTCCTACCGATATTTGGAAGGAGGCCGAAAGACTTTTTGGGGAAAAAGAATGGAAGAAGGCCATTTTGAGCTATGAAAAATACCGAGAGACTCATCCCAAAGGACCTCATTATGTGGAGGCGACTTATAAGATAGGATTATGTTTTGAGAAGTTGGGTATGAAAGAGGAGGCTCTTAGTTTTTATCAAGAAGTGGTAACCAAGTTTCCTAAGTCGGTAGAGGCTCAAAAGGCTAAGGTTCGTATTAAGAATGTGAAGTGATGTTGTGACTGAAAAGCCCCCTTATATTCTTGCCATCGAGACGAGTTGTGATGATACCAGTGTGGCTTTAGTAAATTCTTGTGGATTTGTTAAAGGTCTAAAGCGAGCCCATCAGAATAATCGTCATCAGTACTTTGGCGGCATAGTGCCTGAGGTTGCTAGCCGCGCTCATACTGAAGTTTTGATCCCGATGATTGAGGATTTATTTTTAGATACTGGAGTAGCAACTTCAGACATAGAGGGCATTGCGGTTACCAATCGACCTGGATTAATTGGGTCGTTACTAGTGGGGGTGGTTACCGCTAAAACCTTAGCTTTGGCGTGGAATAAACCAATTATTGGTGTTAATCATCTATTTGGTCATATTGCTGCCAATATGTTGTGGGATGAAAATATACGTCCGCCGCATCTTTTCTCTCAAGATAGTTACCCTCGACTACCTTGGTTGGTGTTATTGGTGAGCGGAGGTCACACGGTTTTATATTGGGTGGAGGATTGTTACCAAATTTTTATTTTGGGACAAACCCGAGATGATGCTGCTGGCGAGGCATTTGATAAATTTGGTAAATTACTTGGGTTACCATTTCCTGGAGGTCCCCAGGTAGATTATTTGGCTCGGGGATGGAGTGGCAGATTGGACTCTCATAAAAAATCGCCGTTTCATATTGGTGAAATGCCAGGATATGATTTTTCGTTCTCAGGAATTAAAGCTGCGGCAGAACGACTCATTAAAGGCCGATCATGGTGGTCTGATGAAGAAAAAATGGAGTTGGCCTTTTACTATCAAAAGGCAATAGTGGATAGTTTATTAACCAAGCTTAAAAAAGCTAGTAACGAATTAAGGCCACCGTCTGTCATGGTAACTGGAGGGGTAAGTGCCAATTCCTACTTTAGAGATGAGTTAAACAAATTAGGTGGTTACCTGAACACATCCATTTTAATACCTCCATTATGCTACACCACTGACAATGCGGCTATGGTGGGACTAGCTGGCTGGTGGCACTGGGATAAGAGGACGTGGGTATCTCAAGATAGTGATGCTGTGAGGGCTTTTGCAAGCAGTTTGGCCGATGACTTTTTATCCAAACATCAAAGTGGTTAAACTTCTAAGTTATGAGTGTGCTATCAACCCTGGAGCGTATTAAGAATCGCCAGAGAGACCTTGAATTTCGATTCAAGAAGTCGTTGGGGCAAAATTTTCTCATAAGTGATTCTGTGATTGGCAAAATCATTCAAACGGCGAAGACGTGTATTGAAATTTTTCATCAGAATGGGTCTTCAAAGAAAAATGGGAAGACTCATTTGCATCTTATTGAAGTGGGACCAGGTCTTGGGTCTTTAACGGATCATCTCAAGAATTTGGGCCTTCCTTTAATTTTGCTGGAGTTTGACTCTCAGTTAGTAGCTTATTGGCGTGAATTAGGCCAATCGGTTATAGAGGGGGATGCTTTGCGCCTAGATTGGTCTCAGTTCTCTGATCCATACATTGTTGTAAGTAACTTACCGTATCAAATTGCTGCGTCATTTGTGATCGACAGAAGTACCGACTCTTCGCAAAATTGCCAAGGAATGGTTCTTATGTTTCAAAAGGAAGTTGCGGAAAGGATCACGGCTTCAGTGGGCAGTCGAGAATACGGGTTTCTTTCGGTAGTATCCCAAAGCTTTTGGCATATTAGAAGAGTTGTCGATGTTTTACCTGATCACTTTTATCCCAAGCCCAAAGTAAAGAGTCGGGTGCTGTTATTTTTGCCGCAGATCACTCATTTAAACCGGGAGGAATTTAAAAATTTTATTAAGAAATGTTTTTTACATCCTCGTAAAACCTTATCTAATAATTGGCGTGACGCCTTCCCGAACGATTATCATTACTTACTGAGCCTATTAAGGGGTTATTCACCTCAAGTCCGTCCTCATCAAGTTTCTGTGTCACAATATCAGGAATTATTCGCCAAGTGGCAGGAATTAATACACATTTCGCCTCAGGATGAGCGTCAAAATGAGGGTAACCAGTAACACTATGGGGGGCCATTTTGTGATTCTAAGTGAAAATCGCAAGGCACGACATGATTATCAAATTCTAAAATGCTTTGAAGCAGGACTTGTTCTTCTTGGTAGTGAAGTAAAGTCTATTCGACAAAGAAAGGTACAGTTGAGGGATTCATATATAGCTGAGAAAAGGGGTGAGTTATATTGGTATAAGGGTCATATTGATCAATATCAAGCAAGTTCCTATAACAACCATGAACCTGATCGCCCTCGAAAACTGTTGTTACATAAAAGTGAAATTCATGACATTTTAGGTGCCTTAGAAAAAAAGGGGCAAACCTGTGTTCCCCTAAAAATTTATTTAAAGAATGGAAAGATAAAGATGGAAATAGCCCTAGTTCGAGGAAAAACCCATTCTGATAAGCGGCAAGATGATGCCAAAAAAAGCGCTCGTCGAGAGATGGAAAGGGCGTTAAAAAGATAAACATTTTGCTGTTTTTTTACTTGCCTTCGGTAGCGCGATTCTCTGAAATGTTGGAAAATTAGATATTCTTCTGTATTTGAATGTTTCAACTTGGGAATATGACCATATTTTAATCACCTGTTTAATGACAAGTCAGTTATTCTTGCTACAGGTGGCTGAAGACCGGGTTTAAATAAAGCTGAAGGGTTCGGCCATACGTAATCAAATAATGATTAACAAAAGCTAAGAAAAAACAGAGCGGAAACAAACCAAACAATGAGAATAACTTAAGCTAGGGAGGGCCTAAGATGAAGATGAAAACAAACGTTAGTAGTGGGGGGCAGATGGATCGATTGGTGAATTACATTTTTAGAGAATATGTTACCAAAAATATAAAAAACATAAATGGTACAAATATTACAGAGATTACTGAAGATTATAGTGCCGGTAAACTTGAAAACGAAATTAAAAAGATAACCCAAATACTAGTTAAAGGGATTTTTGGGGCGACCGTAATTTTAAGTTACGTTTTTTTGTTTGTAATTTCGACTGCGTGTGAACAAAAACATGAACATGTAACTGAGGGCGGGTTAGCAACACATCTAGATACCAACAAAGAATTGCAGCTTAAATTTTGGTCAGACTTTTTCCAAAATATCGATGCGAATCAAGCACCTAGACTTACTGGTCCGTTGGTAGTTATGGAAGGTAATACTTTTGAGGTAGCGTTGGTTGGTGAATTAAACGGTGTTACTCACATCCAGTGGCTTGTTGATGGACGTTTGATCAACAACAATAATCGTCGCTTATTAAAAATGACAGCAGAACTTTCTAGTATCTTAAAAATTCAGGCTCGTATATTTTCTGCCGAAAAAGAAATCGTGTTAACCCACTTTGTTCAGGTTGTTGAGTACATGGATGGATTTGAATGTATTGAAGAGATTGCCTTGGATGGCCCCTTCCTAATGTGGGAAGATGACGTAGGAACTTATCGTGTCAAATTACCCCATTGTATGAAAGATCGTCGTTATAACTTCTTGTGGTCAATTAACCAGAGGGCCTTAAATCACTCAACGCAATCTAGCGACTTGATTCAATACCGATTTGAGCAAGGATCTCCCTTGCTAAATCAAATTTCGGTAAAATTAATTTTTAATGATAGGTTAATCGCTCAATTGACTCGTGAAGTGGTTGTACTTCCAAAGCGGTCTTCACTGCCTGGGCCAGAGCAGGAGCCTAACCATTCCGAAAAAGAAAAGCATGAGTGTCCTCAAGTAGGAGAAGAAAAAGTAGTTTCTCGTAAAACCATTGTTGAGACTGAACCGTGTGGGTTTCATGGAGAGAAGGTAGTTAGTTGGGAGCTGGTACAACTACAACAGTGTGCACTCGATGGGAATGGTATTCGAAGGTGGAGCGAGAGGACTCAAAAAAATCATGTAGGAAGTTCAGAGTGTTTAAAACAGAAATGTACCATAGCTAAAGATGGACAAACAATTCTTATTGATGATGGGCAAACGGTAACAGGATTGATCTTTGGAACAGAAAAAGAGGTTTTGACTTGTGAATGGAATGAAGAGGGTTACTATCGCATTTATCAAGTACGAAAGGATGTTGCTTGTCATAATGGACGTTTACAGGATGTGAAACAGTATCGAGGTGAATTGATGGAAGAAAAATCATGTCCCAAATACTATTGGGATGCTACCGAAGTTTGGTCAGAGTGTAGTGGAGATTGTGGAGGAACTCAAAACCGTATTTTTAGGTGCATGGATCAATATGGTCAGGTTTCCGTGGACGAGCAGCGTTGCTTGAAAAATAGTGATAAGCCCATTGAAAAGCGAGTATGCAGCCTAAAGCTAGACCAAGTGGTGCGATTGGAGGAGCGAGTTCATCAAGAGACGGTGGGTTCAGAAAAATGTGACTCAAAAGAAATTGGTCAAGTGATTGTTACCAAAAAGAGCATTATTCAGCAAGAATATGTATGTTCAAATCATCAAGTAGTTATGGCTAGGGAACATACAGTAAAAACAGAGTTGCACAAAGAACGACAATGTACGAACTATGTTGCCAGTCGATGCTCGCACGATAGTTTAAGCGTTACCGAGGCTCGTGGACGATTTCAGTGGATGAAAAAATGTGAGAACCAAATCCCAATTTTAAAAGAGTTTCTCGATGAATATCATAGATCAGGGATTAAAGATGGGCAGAAACGAAGCTTTGATTCAAAGCGTCCTCTATATGCTAGTTTCATGTACGTGGACAGAGGTAAAACCAAGGTGTGGAAGGCTCCTACTCAGGATGATGAGCCCTGCTGGGTTCCTAATCAGGCTTACATAGCTGCCATATGCGTATCTTCGTGCGCTACCCCTGATCAATACACTTTGGTAGGAGATGCGCTTAAGGGATCAGTGCGATGGATGACTTTCAAAGACGCATTAGAAAATAAAGAAACTTTGGTTCAAACCCTAAGTAACAACACACTTAATCGTAAAAATACATATCAGGCAACTAGAGTGGATCAGTGGGTTACGGAATTTATGGACACAGAGCATGATATTGCTGTGATTCGCACTCGTTCCGGCGGTCTGTTAAAGTTAACTCTGAATCACCCAATGGTACTAGCAGATGGAACTTTGAAATGGGTATCTGATTTAAAAGTAGGTGATTCTTTGATTGATGCTCACTTCAACCAGGATGAGATTGTTTCCATTGAGGTACAAAAGTATTTTGGTAAGGTTTACAATATTTTTACTCTATCATCGTCGATTCCTCAAAATATTGTTGTCATTAATAATTACTTGACTGGATCTGCTATGTTTCAAAATGAGGCTGCGGATCTGATTAATCGAAGAATCTTCCGTAATGAGTTACTCAAAAAAGTGCAACAGAATAGTCTTCTCCATCGTGATACCCGAGATAAAAGACGGGGAATAAGTAGGCCATAGTTTATGAGAATGAAAAAAACAAATAAATACATGATTTATTGTAGATGGGTCATTGTATTTGTAGTAGGGATCGGAGTTTATTTTGCTTACTTGTTAAAATGGTATGGACATGAAAATCGCGGTTTGGGTAACAATCCGGAAAATCAAACAGATGTAAAAAATGCGCGTTTATTAATGCAGGTCAAGGAACGTGATTCGAATGACCAAATCCTAAAGAAAGTAAATAAGGCTGAAAATACCGGTGCCTATTTATTGGGGGGTGAGAACAACAAACCAAATGTTCCTCTCGAAATACCCATATCCGATAGCACAGTACCCCAATCAGAGGTATCGGCAGCAGATCGTTATTTGCAGGAATATCAAGAAATTAAAAACAGAGTACTTCTTAGTGAAGCTTTGCTCAATCGGAAGGATCAGCTACTTTCATCACCTGAGGTGGCGCAGGCTATGGTTCAGGTTCTGGTTAGTCCCAAACATTTGGAACGAAATAAAAACTTAGCGGCCGATTATTTAATGGATTTTGTGACAAAAAATCCTCAGCAGGGGGAATTAATACTCGCTCAATTTCTTCAGCATCCGCTAGACTTGGAGGGAGATGGGTATAAACTAGAGATCCTTCATTTTGTCTACAGAAGATATCCCGATATGTTTAAAAAGCTAATCAAATACTGGGATAGTCCCTATGCTCAGTATGTAGGCGATGCCTTTGATTAGAGGGCAATTACCCAATTATTTTAGTGCTTCGATTATTTCATTAATGTTTTGAAAGGGCTTGTACAGTACTGTCTTTATCTCTTTAGTAACGTTCTCTGGTATTTCGGAAAGGGCTGTTACCACTATTACTCTTTTTAGATCAAACCCATTTTCCTTTAAAACAGCGATTACTTCTGAGCCTGACATTCCTGGCATGATCCAGTCTAGAAAAACAAATTTTATGTCGGAGTTGTCGTGAATGATTTGTAATCCCTCTTTTCCATCGGAGGCCTCTAGGACCGTCCATCCATCGTGAGAAAGAATGCGATTGATGGCTCGCCTAATGAGGGGTTCATCATCAATGATGAGTAACTTGCCCTTGTCCTGTTTCATGGCTAATTGAAGTCGGTAACTCAATAATAAATTGAGCACCCTGTTTGTATTCTTTATTTAGATAGAAAGTTCCACCCCAACTCTCAATTTGTTTTCTAGCAAAGGTTAACCCAATGCCTGTCCCGTCCCCCACTTTCTTAGTGGTGAACAATGGTTGAAAAATGAGTTGTTGCTGATCTGGGGGTATGCCGGGTCCATTATCGGAAAATATGATTTTCAGCCATTTTTGGGTAACGTCGCCCTTTTGCTTGGTGACGTCTTGAGTAGTTATTGTTATTTTGCCATTGTACTGACAGGCTTGGGCAGCGTTTTTAACAATATTAAAAATTATTTGCTTAAAAATTTCTGGATCAACTTTTATTAAAAGGTTCTGATCATGACATGAATAATCAATTCGGAATGTGCGAGAAAGGCTTTTGGTCAGACGAAGGGCTTCGGTAATTAAACTGTGGAGATTACTTACCACAATGGTGGTTTTCCCAGTTGCAAAACGGGCAAAAGATTTAATAATTTTCAGCGATCTGATAGTGGCCTCTTTAGCTTCTAAAATATCCTGGTAACATTGTTCTGGTATGTTGTTCGTATTTTGAACATGAAAATCAAGTAGAGATAAAACCCCTCCTAAAGGGTTGGCAAGGTCGTGGGTTATTTTTTGACTCAGTTTTGAAAAAACATGAAACTTTTCACTGACCAGAGATTCAATCAGGTGCTCACGTTCTCGTTGGATATTCTGACCTATGAAAAAAACATAATGATTATTTTTTACTAAAAACTCTGAAAGATCGAATTTAAAGATCGTTTCGTTTATGATAATTTCAAAACTTTTAGGGCTGCTTCCTCTATAATTGATCTCCTGATACCTTCTCATTAGATTTGGGGTAACATCATCTGGTAACTTCTTTAGCTCTGAATTTTTATAAACAACATGATCAGGTTTCAACATCATCATGGCAGGAATAGGCAACATATCGAGCGTTTTCTTCCAAAGGCTTCTCTGCATAATAAGAGAATTGGTCAATAGAATCTCGGTAATTTTAATAGATACTATCTTTTTTAATGTTAGAAAAATGTCTTGTGCCCTATCATCCATATTCCTATCATCGATATTTTTTATATTTTTTGCATAAAAAAGTACAATTATATTGGCATTTTGATAGATTGGAGAAAAAATGGATAATTCGGGCATCTCAGGGTCATTAGCATAAATATGATCTACTTTGTAGAGTAAATGATTATGTTCTTTGTTACTCAGTAACTTGATTCCTAACTGATAGGGTAGGTAAGCAGTGGACCAGCGTAGCAAGAATGATTGTAGTTCTTCTAGCTCCCATATTTGAAATAATCTTTGGCTAAATTTAATCAGTTGTTCGTTATCTTGTTGGGTCTTGCGCAGGAGATCAATTTTTTTGTTTAGTTCTGTTATTTTGTTACTTTGTTGATCTTTGAGATTCAGGGAGCGGTATTTACGATTTTTGGTTTGGATCATCATAGTCAAAAGACTTTTTAGGGAATGCTTAAATGTACCATCAATTTTTTTAAAGAAGAGACATTGAGGATATTCCTGCAACTGATTAAGTTCATTTAATGTTATTCCATCAATTTTACAGGCGACTATAGCTCGTGATCCGTGCTCTTGATTAAAAAAAGCGAGTGCGTCTTTAACTGATTTTATTTTCATTAATAATACGGCACGATTAGCTATTAGTTTTTGGATCGCTCCATGTTCTTGAGTAGTACACCCAAAAGTTATCACGCGAACTTTGTTATTAGTCTCCAACTGAGATAGAGAGCTCATTTTTTCTTTGATTGATTATGGACTGGCATCCACCTTTACGTCTTGAGTTAGTGGTGAGCTTGTAATAAAGTCTATTAGTTGTTTTAACAAAAAGTGTGTGTGGTACGTTTGGTGATAAATTTGTTCTAGTGGTCCTGGGGGAATACGTATTTTTTCAGTCTGATACCAATCAATGATTACCCTAATATCTGTGGACAATTGATAGATGACCTGGATAATCTCTTCGCTACGCTCCAAAAACGGTTTTATTTCCTTAAGTTTCAATCTATCTGATTTGGTTTGTTCTAGTAAGTCTAGAACAAAGCTGTTCACCTCCTTTAGTTTTTCTAGTGCCGTTATAAAACTGCCTTTTGGGATCTCATTTCGAAGTGATTCTCCTAAATATATAAACTTTATAAGATCCCATGAATAAGGCCTTTTTTCATCAAAATTAGGTTGGTAACAAGGAGTCGCTTCTTCGCAAACCGAATAGCCTGGGACTTGGGGCGTCCTATTTTCCAACAGTGAAAGGCATGCCTCGATGATATGAGTTACTAACTTTTCTGAAGTCTCTTTGACGGATAATACAAAGCTACCAGGAGCTCTAGGTCCTGTTTCCCAAAAATTTACGGCACCAAAAGGTAGGAGTAGGGTTTTGGTTTTGGTGAGCGAA
>JANWYU010000153.1 GCA_025055135.1 Pseudobdellovibrionaceae bacterium
GAGCAATCGCCTTATGTAAGCGCAACACCACCCGAATATCTTGTTGACCTGATTCATCTTCATACACCTCTTCACGATAAGCATCACACAAAAAGGCTAAAAAAAGCCGATCACAGCCCACAGCTGTTTCTATTACATAAGGGATAAATTTTTCACGAGTCGTCTCATCAAAATATTCCAGCGATTTTCCAGAAAATTGCATGTGTTGAGTGAGATCAAACTGAGATCGATTATGAATTCCTTCTAATTCACTCCAACCCATAGGAAAACGGTATTGAATATCCACGGCCGCCTTAGCATAATGGGCCAATTCAGTGGGACCATGTGCATGTTCCCGAAAATTCTCTAACTGAAAGCCAAAGCGCCGGTAATAATTCCAACGCTCTTCTTTCCAACGAAGAAACCAATGCTCATCCTCTCCAGGACGCACAAAATATTGCATCTCCATTTGTTCAAATTCTCGGGTGCGAAAAATAAAATGCCCAGGTGTGATCTCATTCCTAAATGATTTACCGATGGCAGCAATCCCAAAAGGGATTTTCATTCGAGCCGATTGTTGACAGTTAAGAAAATTCACATAATGTCCTTGTGCCGTCTCTGGTCTAAGATACACAATACTGGCCTCATCCTCCACAGGACCCATGTATGTTTTAAACATGAGATTAAACTGTCGAGGCGGGGACAAATTTAAGGATCCACACTTCGGGCACTTTTTTTCCTCCACATATGAAGGTGTATTATCAGCTCGAAAACGCGTTTTACAATCCTTGCAATCCACCAAAGGATCAGAAAAACCATCCACATGCCCCGAAGCCTTCCACACCATGGGATGCATCAGGATGGCCGCATCAATGCCAACCATATCTGGCCTACGAGTCATCGTCTTCCACCAACTAGATTTAACATTCCATTTCATCTGAGACCCCAAGGGACCATAATCCCAACAGGAATTCAATCCTCCATATATCTCGGAGCTGGGAAACACAAATCCCCTTCTTTTACACAGTGAAACTAAAGTGTTTAAATCCGTTAAAAAGCGAACCTCTTTAAGTTTAAGTGATGGAGATGACACCAAAACCTCCTCTTTATATTTTCAATCCCTTTTTTGTTTTATTTGATCAATTGAAACAAACGAGCCCAGCGAATGGTCAAAGGATTACATAAGCGCGGTAACACCGTAAAGGTTTCCTCACAAGTTAACCAAATCACGCTGGCTCTCCCCAAAATATTTTCTTTTGGCAAAAATCCCCAGACTCGAGAATCCGAAGAATTATGACGATTATCCCCCATGACAAACAGGTAACCATCAGGAACCGTTACCGGACCGAAACGATCCATCATAGCATCTTTTCTCACCATAATCGTGTGCTCGCTGCGTCCTAATTTTTCAACAAACACCTGATAATCATCGAGGGACTCATAATGCAGTTCTTTGCTAATCTGCTTCCCCTCCAACCATTTCAGACTCTCGTTTGTAGCCGGAACATACCGCTCCACTAATTTATCATTCACATACAACTTACCATCCTCGAAAAAAATCCGATCCCCCGGTTCCCCCACAACTCTTTTGATAAAAAAAGTGCTCAAATCTAATGGATACTTAAAAACCACAATCTCACCCTTTTCTGGTTCTTTAAATTTCACCAGCCACTTTTCACTAAAAGGTATGCGCAAACCATAAACATATTTGTTAACAAAAATATAATCGTTGACCAATAAGCTCGGTAACATTGATCCAGAGGGAATAACATAAGCCTCAAAAAGCGCCCACCGAATGGTGAGTCCAGCAATTACCACCAATAAGACAGACCCCCATCCCTCTAACCAAAAATGCCTACTCTTGATATTCCATCGATCCGGATGTGACATAAAAACCTTCTCCCCAAATAGCCTCTTTAAATTTCGAGTCTAGGCGAGGCCACAGCGAAAAATCAACGGACAATTCAACCCGTAAAATGAAAGAGCTTTTGGCATGAAATGGTTTGTTGGGTGGGAGTAGAGGTGGAGGAAGATCTCTCAAGCTTTTTGATAAACTTTGGCAATTGTTTCTTTAGTGCTTTAGGAAGCCAATCCCAAATTGGTTGAAGGCTTGAGAAAAAATCTTCAGCAAGCCTCTGATCTTTAAACGACTGACGATGAAATTGACCTAATAAAAAGGCATTTAATTTTATGGCATTTTGGAAATATACTGAATCCCAATCAGCCTTCCATTTTAAACTCGATTGATCCTTATAAAGGGGGCGAGACTTAAACGGTTTATCATAAATCCATACCGTCACATACCATGGCCCCCTTTTTTTCCCAATGAAGTAATCCCAAGCCAGCTCAGTACGTAAAACCCCATCCACATCATTGGAGGGGAAAAAATATTCTAACTGGGAGGCCACTATGGGTTTCCACTCAAGGAGTAACAGTGTTGAACCTTTTTTCCAAAGTGTTAGATAACGCTCCAATCCCCGAGATCCCCCATAAGTTTTTACTCTTTTTTTTAAATCGGCAAGTTTCCAGTCCCTTAAATCAGAAACCTGCCCTACTAAAATCTTTTCTAAATATTTTCTCTCAGCAGGAGCTACAGAGTAGCGGTCCTCCTTGGGGGCAATTGTTTCTCCTTCAATATCTCCAGGAGATGGCACAAACTCTCTAGGCTTCTTCTTGTTTAAGTAGTCACGAAAGGAGGGAGATAAAACAAAATTAACTGAGTCATTTAAACCTTGCAGATAAGATTCTTTTATTAAAGTAACCAATTGATTTTCCCACTTCCAAGTTTGATTGGAGCGATCAACTACGCCCAATTCTTTCAACTGAAGATAAGTGCCCAAAACCAATCGAGTAATATCCAAAATTAAAGGACCTCTTCCAAAATCATCATAATCATTAAATGTGTAACGACTTTCACCATCAGCCAAAAGAATAAATCCAAAGTTACCAGGATGAGGGTCTCCCAAAACCCACCCCTGCCACGTTAAAGAAGGTAACAACGTTTCATCGCGCTTAAAGATATGCAAAAAATAGCGATAAAATTCAAATACATGAGTTCGAAATTGCATAAAAGGTGAAGAGTCCTTTCCTTCATGACTCCCTTTCTTTTCTCCCAAGACTGAGTGAGGTAAGGTCAGGATAAAAGAAAAAAGAAAATAAGAAAAAAGTACCACTAACAGTTTATAAAATTGATTACGAAAAAAGCCCATGCTTTCGTTTTATAAATTTTTACCAGAGTCGTCGTCTACTTAAAAAAATGTTTTAAAAAAATGAAAAAAATGCACAACTTGTGAATTCAATTTCCTATCCCACGGTGAGCATTACGATCATATGGCCACCTTTATGGTTCACATTGTTAACCATAAAACAATAAAATTGATAAAATAAAAAAGTTTAAGGTTTACTTTTAATCCTTGACGCGCAAAACGGCTAAAAATGCTTCTTGAGGAACCTCTACTACTCCAATTTGCTTCAGCCGCTTTTTGCCTTCCTTCTGCCTTTCCAGCAACTTACGCTTTCGGGTAATATCTCCCCCATAACATTTAGCCGTAACGTCTTTACGGAGGGCACCTAAAGTCTCGCGAGCAATAATCTTCGATCCAATAGCTGCCTGTATTGCTACCTGAAACTGTTGCCTCGGAATTAGTTCTTTCAATTTCTCCACTAAAGCCCTACCCTTTGCCTGAGCCTTACTCCGATGTACAATGAGAGATAAAGCATCCACCGGATCGCCATTAATCAAAATATCCATTTTAACCAGATCCGATTCTTGATAATTTTCAATTTCATACTCCATTGAGGCATAACCTTTGGATATGGATTTCAAGCGATCGTAAAAATCCATAACAATCTCATTCATTGGTAACCGGTATTCTAAAATAACCCGTTTCTCATTCAAGTAATCCATTCGCACCTGCACACCCCGACGGTCTTCACATAACTTAATCAAGTTACCCAAAAACTCTGATGGTGTGTAAATTGTTACCCGAACAAACGGCTCCTCCATCTTAAGAATTTTTACAGCATCTGGTAATTGTGATGGGTTTTCCAATTCTTTCACGGAACCATCAGTTAAATAAACTCGGTACACCACTGTTGGAGCGGTGGTAATTAAATTTAAGTGAAATTCCCGCTCCAACCTCTCTTGAACAATCTCCATATGGAGTAACCCTAGGTATCCCACCCGACAGCCAAACCCTAAAGCCTGAGATTTTTCGGTCTCCCATACTAAGGAGCTATCATTTAATGATAGTTTCTCAAGAGCATCTTTTAGTAACTCAAAATCATCTGAGTCTACGGGATATAGCCCAGCAAAAACCATGGGTTTCATTTTCTTAAATCCTGGCAAAGGCTGATGGGCAGGGCGTTGCGAATGGGTTACCGTATCTCCTACTTTGACGTCTCTTATATCTTTAATCCCACAAATCAAAAAACCCACTTCGCCCACCCCTAATTGATCAATGAATTTGGGAAAAGGGGTGTTTTTTCCTAATTTCAAAACTTCATAATCCCGTCCCGTGGCCATAAAGCGAACTTTATCCCCTACTTTGACCTGCCCTTCTTTAACTCGCACCAAAGTAACCACGCCTTGGTAACTATCAAACCAAGAATCAAAAATTAAAGCCCTTAGAGGATCCTCTTGCTTACCTGATGGAGAGGGAACCCTTTGAACAATAGCCTCCAAAATATCACCAATTCCTATCCTTTCTTTGGCCGAAGCCAAGATTGCTTGGGAGGCATCTAAGCCAATCAGATCTTGAATCTGTTTTTTAACCCCTTCAGGATCAGCGGCCGGTAAATCGATTTTATTAATCACCGGAATAATCTCTAAATTGTTTTCAATTGCCAAATAAACATTGGCCAAAGTTTGCGCCTCCACCCCTTGACCGGCATCAACCACAAGCAAAGCACCCTCACAAGCAGCCAAAGAGCGCGATACTTCATAGCTAAAATCCACATGTCCGGGAGTATCAATCAGATTGAGTTGATACTGCCTGCCATCACGCCCTTGGTAATTCAAACAGACGGTTTGGGCCTTAATGGTTATACCCCGTTCCCGCTCAATATCCATGTTATCCAAAAATTGTTCTTTTTCTTCGCGCTTAGAAAGTGCTCCCGTCGCACTTAAAAGAGCATCAGCCAATGTGGACTTTCCGTGATCGATATGGGCAATGATGGAAAAATTGCGAATATATTTGGGATCCATGATGTTACTAACTAATACAACAATTCTTCCTCCTTGTTTCCCAAAAAAATTCCGCGTTAAGCAAAATAATTCTTTAACGCTTCCACCTTATTTAGCTTTTCCCAAGGAAATTCAGGGCGCCCAAAGTGACCATAAACCGCCGTGGCCTTATAAATAGGCCGTAGCAAATCAAAATCCCGAATGATCCGTCCCGGCCTTAAGTCCCAAAGCTGTCGAACAGCCTGAGCCAGCCGCTCCCCACTAACCCGAGAGGTCCCATAATCTTGAATGAAAATACTCACTGGTTCAGCCACACCAATCGCATAGGCAATTTGCACCAAACACCGCTGGGCGAGTCCAGCCTTAACGATGTTCTTTGCCACATGGCGAGCAGCATAAGCAGCGGAACGATCCACCTTGGAAGGATCCTTACCCGAAAAGGCTCCGCCACCATGAGCCCCATGTCCTCCATAAGTATCCACAATAATTTTCCTTCCAGTAAGACCTGCATCGCCCATGGGTCCCCCGGTAACAAAACGACCGGTTGGATTGATAAAATATTTGGTTTTTCCATCCAGTAAATGAGAAGGAATCACTTTTTTAATAACCTCTTCCACCACAAACTCTGTTATTTCACCATGAGACACTGATTCGTCATGTTGGGTTGATAACACCACGGCATCCACCCGCTTTATGCCATCGCCCTGATATTCAACGGTTACCTGGCTTTTACTGTCAGGTCGAAGCCAGGAAACTTTTTGCTCCTTCCTTAACGCCGACAGACGCTGCAACAAACGATGAGATAAACTTAAAGACAAAGGCATAGCTTCTTCTGTTTCATCACAAGCATAACCAAACATAATACCTTGATCACCAGCACCCTGATTCTCCGACAGGGTTTCACGAACTCCCAAGGCAATGTCAGGAGACTGTTGACCTATCGATACAACGACGCCACAGGTTTTATAGTCAAAACCCTTACTCCCATCATCATAACCGATTTCTTTAATTGTTTCCCGAGCAATTTGAGCAAAAGGAACCTGAGCAGACGTGGTAATTTCCCCCGCAATAACACACAAACCTGTGGTGAGGAGCGTCTCACAGGCAACCCGCGCCTTCGGATCTTGGGCTAGAATGGCATCTAAAATGGCATCAGAAATTTGATCAGCCATTTTATCAGGATGACCTTCTGATACCGACTCGCTGGTAAAAAGGTAACCCATAACTTCACTCCTTTATAATGTGCAATGTGTCGCCTTTTAATAAAATCATTGAGACTCTGTGAAACTACCTGAGATATTCAATCTTGTAAATAAAAATGAGGCCACGTCGGATATGTCTCCAAAAGTCCTAATCATTCGCTTTTCAAGTATTGGAGACGTTACTCAAACTCTCAGTGCAGCATATGTTCTCCATCAAAATGGATTTGAAGTTCATTGGGCCATTCGCATTGACTTGGCGCCCCTAGTGGCATTTTCCCCGTACGTAAGGCGCGTTTGGTCTCTTGAGCGGCGTAAGGGGTTCCTAGGCCTCTGGGATCTTGCTCTAAAATTAAGGAGAGAAAATTTTACCCACATTTACGATGCTCATGATAGCCTGCGTTCTCGTTTTCTTTTTGTTTTTCTAAAATACATTCCCACCCGAAAAAATTTTTTTAAGAAACGTTATTTTTTAAGGCGCCCGCTGTATCGCTTTAGGCGGTGGATTTGGATCCAATTCAAAAAAAATCTGTTACCAACTCCCAAAGAGGCTCAATGGCAAATTTTAGAACCTTTGAAAGTTTGGGGCTTAAATCCTGTTTTGCCCAATAAACCCGTTGTTCACATTGATCCCAACTCTTTAAAAATCGTGGAAGGTGAACTCGCGAAAATACAGCTTTCACAATTTATCGCTCTCTGCCCTGGGGCCGCTCATCCCCTGAAACGTTGGCCGATCAACTATTTCAAAACGATTATTCAACTCAATCCTAAAGAACGTTTCGTAATCCTGGGAGGCCCTTTTGATACTTTTGCAGACGAATTGGTGGCCACCGATCCTGATCGAGTTTTTAACTATGCGGGACGACTAACCCTTCTTGAAAGTGCAGCAATGATCCAAAAGGCAAAAGTGGTGATCACTAACGATACTGGACTCATGCACCTTGCAGAGCAGCTTTTAAAACCCACCATTGCCCTGATTGGGCCTTCCTTATTTGGCTATCCCGTCCGCCATACGACAACTACCCATGTGTTGGAAAACCATTTAGAATGCCGACCCTGTAGCCGACATGGAGAGGGACCCTGTCGCAATCCCATTTACCAACAGTGCCTACAGGCTATACTACCCCAAAGGGTGGATCAGGTTTTAAAGAACATTTTACAAACATTATGATATGATCTTATGATTTTTCTTTACCAGTTGGTCGTTCAGCCAATCCTTTTTGTTCTCACTCATCTTTTTTGGTTACTCCTTCCTAAGAAATTAAGAGATTCCATTAAATTAAAATGGCAATCGCTAGCCCACATCCAAAATGTAAAAGCCTTTGTCGCGAATAACCCGACCAATAGTATTTTAATTCATGCAGCCAGTGGAGAGATCGAATGTGCCAAACCTTTAATATCCGAGTTGCTTCAAAGGGGATACAAAGTTCTTGTTACTCACAGTTCTCCCTCTCTAAAACACATTTTTCACAATAAGCATCCTCGTTTGCTGGTTCAACCCCTCCCTTTTGATTTTTTCTTCCTTCAAAAAAAATTTCTTTTGAGCAATAAAGTCAGTCATATTTTCATCGCAAAGACTGATCTGTGGCCCAACCTTCTTTTAGCGGCTCGCTCACTATCAATTCCCTCTTATCTGTTTGCCGTTCACTTACCCTCTTATTCTTTTTCTTTTCAATTGAATCCTCTCTCACGCTGGTGGAAGTCTTTTTTGTTTACTCAATTCACCAAAATATTTGTCGTTGACGAACAGGATCGCCAAGTGTTGACGAAAATATTCAACATCTCACCTAACCAAATAGAGGTGGTAGGTGACACAAGATATGATCAGGTTGCAATCCGTATCCAACTCGAACGCCAAAAAAATCAGCGTCTTTTACCACCTAAGGAGCAAGGTTTTCGACTCATTTTGGGTAGCACTTGGCGGGCAGATGAACAGTTTTGGTTACCGATCTTACCAGAACTTTTGGAAAAGGGCTTGGTAAAGCAAATAATTATATGTCCCCATGAACCCACGACCTCTTGCTTGAAGGATTTGGAGCAAAGCCTTGCCTCACTGCAAATAACTTTCTGTCGCCTAAGTCAAGTGGATACTTCAATAGATTCTCACAAAAATGGTTACCAAGTAATCCTAATAGATCGCATCGGTATTCTAGCCGCCTTGTATTTGGAGTGTGATGTGGCTTTTGTGGGAGGTTCTTTTGAAGGTAAGGTTCATAGCGTCCTAGAACCATTAGCAGCAGGATTGCCAACTGCAGTGGGTCCTTACCACTTAAATAGCCGAGAAGCAATTTTATTCTCGCAAATTCCCTGCCATAATGAATCGAACTTTCCTTTGGTGGTAACACCAATTTCAAGCAAACAACATGCCGTTGAATGGTTACTCAGTTTTCAAAAGAAAGATATTCTAAAAATAAAACAAAATATTGGAAACATTATTGCCAATAAAAAAGGAGCTACCCAACGGTTACTGCATCAATTATCATTTTTAGGGGAAGATGCTACCACACGAATACCCAATTCAATTAATTGACCGACCTGAACTGAAGACGGGCACTCCGCCATCAAGTCCACTGCCTTAGCGGTTTTGGGGAAGGCAATTACTTCACGAATGGCTTCAGCTCCCGTGAGTATCATAATCAATCGATCCATTCCCCAAGCAATTCCTCCGTGCGGTGGGGTTCCATATTTTAAAGCCTCTACAAAAAAACCAAATTTCTGCTTAATATCCTCTTCACTTAAACCCAAAGCGCGAAACATCGCCTCTTGAACGTCGGCCCGATAAATTCGCAATGATCCACCTGCCAATTCATATCCGTTACATACTAAATCGTAGGCTTTAGCCAGACACTGCCCATATTGAGCTTCTTGTTGGCTTTTTAAAATAGACACATATTCATCCTTTGGCGAAGTAAAT
Source organism: Pseudobdellovibrionaceae bacterium (assembly GCA_025055135.1). Classification (GTDB taxonomy): domain Bacteria; phylum Bdellovibrionota; class Bdellovibrionia; order Bdellovibrionales; family Bdellovibrionaceae; genus JANWYU01. Next base: position 9,278 of record JANWYU010000153.1, read on the forward strand.
GGATGATGACATGCTACCCACCTTTTTTCCTCTGAAGAGTACTCAAACAAGGGAAAATCAACGATCCAACAAAAACGATCTATGGTTTTGTCCACTAATTGTAATTGATGGGCCACTTGTAATCGCAAGGCTCCTAAAACTTGACAAACCAACAACCAAGAATCCGCCATAATAATCGCACCATCCCCTTCTTTGGCCCCTAATCGAACCTGCAATTGCTGAAGTTCATGATCCGCAAAGAATTTAGCTGCTGAACTTGTTACCTTCCCTGTTTCCCACTTCACCCAAACAAGGCCTGAGGCCCCTAATGCTTTGGCAGAATCCACGAGTTTATCGTAGAAAGACCGTGGCTGTTTGGCGCCACCAGGAATAAGAAGGGCCCGAACCACTCCCGAACGATGCAGAACATCTCTAAAAACGTGAAATTGCGTTTCTGAAAAGCATGAGGCCACATCTATTATCTCAAGATTATTAATTCGTAAATCAGGTTTGTCGCTGCCAAACCGGTCCATGGCCTCTTGGTAACTCAATCTAGGCACGTCACCAATCTCCGAGCCCCGAAATTGTCGCCACAGGGCACGAAGTAGCTTTTCATTTAATTCCATCACATCTTCTTGCTCTACAAAGGACATCTCCATGTCAATTTGGGTAAATTCAGGTTGACGATCAGCCCGCAAGTCTTCGTCTCGAAAACAACGAGCAATTTGAAAGTAACGATCATAACCTGAAATCATAAGAATTTGCTTCAAAGTCTGGGGACTTTGGGGAAGCGCATAAAAGTTACCCGGATGAACTCGGGAAGGAACTAAATAATCGCGAGCTCCTTCTGGGGTGCTTTTAAAAAGAATGGGAGTTTCCACTTCCCAGAAACCGTGGTTACTAAGAAATTCACGAACAAATCGTGTTACTTCGTGACGTAACCGTAAATTATCTTGCATACGGGGACGACGAAGATCAATATAACGATATTTAAGACGGGTGGTTTCGTTCACCTGCTCGTCATCCAATTGAAAAGGTAAGGGTTGAGCTTCACTAAAAATCTCAAAGACCTCAACCTTAATTTCCACCTTACCCGATGAAATTTTGGGATTTTCCATCCCCTGGGGTCGCTTCTCTACCCGCCCGTGAATACCCAACACAGACTCCGGTCGAATTTTGTGAGCCTCGGCAAATTGGGGCCGTTGAGGATCAATAACCACTTGAACCAATCCGCTTCGATCCCGCAAATCAAGAAAAATTAAACTGCCATGGTCCCGCCGGGAGTGCACCCACCCCATGACGGTTACCATGTTCCCTACCATCCTATCATTGATATCGCCACAATAAGCGGTTCGTTTGTATTGTCGCAAAAAGCTCACGGTTGATTTTTCTCCTTAGAGGCCTCTTGTCTGATCGTCTCAGCTATGGACAATTCTCGCTCAATTCGATAGAAAATCAACATTTCTTCAACACCATCACTTTCAACAGAACGCGTTTCCCCCAAAAAATTAGGCTTAATGCGCATGGGTTTAACAATGGTAACACGAACGGCTGATTCCCCCTCATACTGACCCCTAACCACTAAGACCCTGAGCTTATACTGAATGGGACGGCGATCAAGGCGGCCATGAAAGGGTTGAAATCCGTCTGAGATATCAATCCAATCGGTCTCAATGATACCCTGATTCACGTCGCTAACCGCCAGGGGGTAGGGAATACTTAACTGGATGGCCTGCCACACATGATCAAATGATTGGAAGAAAATACGCTGTTGGGATTTTTCTCGAATTTCTCTTTCTGCCCGAGACACAGGGGGCTCCCAACTGGCACAGCCTGCCCCCCCCAACACTAAAAACCCTAGAAAAAATGCGGCCCTAAGTCTCCAAAACCAATTAAAAGTTAACATTGGCATGAGTTACATGAGTGGCCTCACCTCTCGCTATGGCAATGAATGGATCCTCATCAAGATCAAGTGCCTTGTCTGCAGCAAACAGGCTCAAAGACCAACGTTTTGAACCGGCTGGAAGGGTAGGACTTCCCGGCCAACGGGGTAGTTGTACCTCTTCTACCCAGCCTGGCAAATAAACTTCCCAAAGGGCTTGTTTTTCCTCAAATGTTACCCGCCGTCGGTCTTTTTGCTTGATGGGACGAACCAAATTTAAGCGGTATACCGAAGCAAATTCCACCAAACCGGAAGAAACCGGAGCTTTACGCATCAAAATGTGCAACCCTCCTGCCTGCACCACCGGATTACCTAAAAGCGGTAACAAACCCAAATCTGCTAACATGGTCTTTTGAACGAGACGAGCACTAAGACGCTCTTGAGCCAAACCATGCTCCATATCGTCTATGAATCGCTTAACCACTAAAATATGAGAGCCATTCCCAAATGTTTTTAAAGAACCTCTCGCCAATGAATCAAAGCGCTTAACATCAGTAGGATAGAAGGCTTGTCCCAAGACTCCTAAGCCCAACAGGAACAAGGCCTCTCTTTGATCATCAAATCGAGGGGCTTGCACCTCTGTTACCCGCAGAGCAAATTGATTTACTTGTATGTTTTGTACTTGCTGATTTTGAGACACTGTCAGATTTTGAAAACTAATGGCCCTCATATCAAAATGATTTAAAACACCAGCAAACCCAAGCCCTTCCTGTAGGCCATCAAAAACAGGACGAATAGGAAAAGTACCATTTAACGTCACCAAAGTTTGAGGACCTGGTTCATAAAAACCAAGCCGGTAGGTCGGCTTCGACAAAGTGATGGGAAAAACATAAGTCTCTTTTTGTTCAGGTATCGAAATGTTACCAGGAATATCAAAGGATTTGCCAAGCACCGTCATCTTATCTATGTAAGGGGACAGCACCATCTCGACACTAAATTGAAATAGGCTTTCTTTACGAAACAGCGG
>JANWYU010000183.1 GCA_025055135.1 Pseudobdellovibrionaceae bacterium
TTCATGCCGGGAAACATTGTGGGAAAGCCTCCCAACATATTCATGCCGGGAAACATTGAGGGAAAGCCTCCCAACATATTCATGCCGGGAAACATTGAGGGAAAGCCTCCTAACATATTCATACCCATACCGGGAAATATTCCAGGGAAAAGTCCTCCCATACCACCCATCATAGGAGGGCACGGCCAGGTAATACACATCGCTGATCCCCAAGGCCCATTCATTCCCCAAGGACCCATTCCAGGAAGGAAAATCCCCCCTGCAAGTCCTCCCATCATATTACCCATCAGCCCTGGCGGATATCCCCACATCCCCGCATTACCGTAAACTCCCATGAGACCCAATGGCCCCAAAGCTCCATAGGGGCCGAAAGGTCCACCAAAACATCCAAAACCACCATATCCTAAACTACCACCAATGGCCCCGTATAAAGCCCCCATAAAGTAAGGAAATCCTGCCATAAACGCGGGGTAGGGTTGCGTGGCAAAACCAAGCTTGGCGTTACTATCGATCGCATATTTGTTCAATCGATGTTGAAATAAGCTACCGATAGCTCCTAAGGCAACATGTCCTAAAATCTCAGCTCCAGACGGCTTTCTCGGGCGATAGACCTGGTTACCCACAATGTAACAATCAACGCATTCCCCTTCTAAAATTTGCTCCCGTAGCTCTTCTTGATAAATTTTGCGCGCCTCTTTCAAGTCAACACCAAGAATTTTGAGCTCCGCAGAAAGTACTTTAATTTTACTTTTTAATTCCTCAACTTCTTTGGTAACCTCCCTTAATTCCTTTTCGTCCTCCATCCATTTATTGATTCTTTCCTTACATCTATCTTCATGAAAGTGCGGCGCACGACTGACATTAACTTCGCAAATCGTATCCCTCACTTCCCCATCGTTTGGACCACAGTGCGGCTTCCACTGCTCGAGTGGGAACGGATTTGTCGGGTTACAAGGGGGGGGGCCTCCAGCAGCACTACAATACTCTCCACACTTTTTTTGGTTCCTAATATGATTTTCTAAAAAATTAAGCGCATCTCCCTGGAAACCAATTTGTTTCAAAGACTCTTTGGTTCCTTGAATACGAGTTCTTAAAATCTTCTGGCGTCCTTCTTTTTTTCGCAATTCAGAACGTGTTCGCTCTAAATCTTTTTTACGCTCTTTGATTTCCTCCTCAATGGCCTCCACCTCAGAACTTCTTGCTACTTCAAAACCACAGTGTTGGAGGGCTCCCCACATACCTGTTCCCCAAAAACCCCAGGCATATTGGCCTAGTAAACACACACCCAACAAACACATTACTAATTTTGCCATAGACCTTTCTCCTCAAAAACACTCTGATCGGATGAGCGAGAATACACCCTCTCACTCATAGAATCGACCATCTTTGGTATTTTGAGCAGACATTTTTCTAAAATCTGGACAATAGGCCATAATAAAAGACTTTAGCCCAAGATGACCCGAGAACACAGGAACCGGAAAGATTCTTATTTTACAAAGCAAGCCCCTCTACATCATACTGAGATGAGAGAAGACTAAGCCGAGCAGGGGAGGACTTTTGCCTGTACGTCCACTCGTGGTTATTATCGATGACGAAGTAGAGGTGCTGAACGCCCTGGAGCGCATTTTAGAGGAAGAGTTTCAAGTTCTTAAATTCTCTGATCCCGAAGTTTTCATTAATCAACTCCAACAAAAAAAAATGTCTGCTGCTAGTGTCATCATTTGCGACCAACGTATGCCCAAACACCAAGGAGTCGAGGTTTTAGCTCTTTGTGCCACCGAAATTCCCCAAGCTACTCGTATTTTGCTAACTGGTTATGCTGATTTAGACGTTGTGATTCAGGCTATTAATCAAGGGGGAATCTATCGTTACCTACACAAGCCCTGGGAACCCAGCGATCTGATTGTTACCGTTCGCGAAGCAAGTCGCAAACACCAGCTGCTTGAAGAAGCAAAACTTCTAGAAAAGGCAAAAACCGATTTTATGATTCTCATAAACCATGAATTAAAAACACCGCTAACAAGTATTTTAAACTTTACTCATCTTCTGAAAGACACATCACCCTTAAGTTACCAACAGACCCACTATCTTGATCGCATTATTCAATCGGCGGAACGTTTGCAAAAACTGATTGATAATACTTTGCTGATTCTGAAAGTTGAGGCCAAACAATTAAACCCTCAAATTACCAAGGTACATCCATCCCAGCTGCGTTGGCAGGTGGCTCCAGAATACCAAAATTTAATGCAACTAAAGGAAATTAATATCCATCACAACATTGGTATTGATAAATTCCTGGTAACTGACTCCCGACTACTGGTCCTATGCCTAGAGCGGCTCACGGAAAATGCCATTAAATTTGCCCATCCCAAAACAACCATTACCTTCTCTATCACGCCTACTTCGCCCTATCGAGCTAACATTGCCATAGAAAATGAAGGTCCGACCGTTCCTCCAGAAATTCTTGGTCAATATGGAACCCCATTCCTTATTTCCCAACCCATCTTGAACCACCATCAGGGCGCTGGATTAGGTCTCAGTGTGGTGGTTGCGTTACTACGCACCCTCAATACCCAATTAAAGATTGAAAACCTGCACCATGGGGTTCGCGTATCCTTTGAACTTGGTATGATCTGAATTATCTCTATGATGTTTTCGCCTGCTTATTCAGCCATCTGAGTGTTTTTCACACGCTTTATCAAAAAACAATCATAATCAAC
>JANWYU010000058.1 GCA_025055135.1 Pseudobdellovibrionaceae bacterium
AAAAGAGGTTGATAGGAAAAAGGAAAATTACGAACTAATGTTTCAAATTCAACCAACTTCTCTAAATAATCCATCTGAGCATACCGAGAGGAATCCATTTGACAAATGGCACATGCTAACTGACGTGCGTTCTCGCCAACATTATAAGAGGAGTCACAACAGATGGGGCAAGACGATGCATACTCAACCTCATTTAAATGACCATACCCCATGTTATGCATAAACTCATGAAACAAAGTGTTTTTCAGCACCTGCTTGTTCTTCAATTGATCTATCGTTGGGTTGATGCGCACTTCAGGATGATTGGGATCTCCTGGCACTGTCGCTTCAGCCCAGTGCAATACAGCATTAAATAATTTCGATGACTGACAAAAAATTTTCGGTGGTCTTTTTTCGTTTTCAAAAAGAGACTTCCAGCGAAATAAATGCAATTGACTCTGCTTACCTTTGAGATTGGAAAAACATTGCTCTCCTTCACGAATCACCTCATATACAAGATTGCTAACATGATCGCCAAACAGGTTTACGCATTCAGGGGCAATATATACCGAGCCGTACGTTCCTTGATGATAGCCCGGAGCCTGAGCCGATCGCTGAGCCGCCTGATTTTGGGAACTTACACGTTCTCGAAGCCAATTTAAAATCGAGAACTCTTGCTTTTTGACCTCACAACATCCAACATCACACTGAGAGCAAGGTTCCGGCGCACGACTCCAAATAACAATTTCCTTTTCTTTAATATGGGTGACAACCTTGCGACGCTTCCGTTCTTGGTCCAACGTGACCTGAGCCTGATACTCAGGAGTGATGATGCGTACGATACCCGCCTCAGGATCTATAATTTTTGAACGAATCATTTGGCCCGTTGAAGGAGAAAATTCATACTCCTGAATCAGGTCCCCCCGATCATTAAAAACCTGCTTAAAAACGCGATTTCCATTTTCATCGCGCCACTCATGTTCTTCCCGTTGGGCAAAATGGGTTTTTAATTTGGAATACTGTGTTTTGGTGGGCGGAGCCGCTTGAACACCAAAAAATGCAAAAAAAAGCACAAAGAAGAACCGAAAAATCCATTGAACCATATAAATATCTCTCACTGTGCTAAAATCTCTTTACTACCTTTAGTTTAATCGACCTCGCCTCCCAACAAAAAGGAATTAATAATCAACTCGACCATACAAAAATCATAAATCTATGGTCTATAATATAATAATGATTCCATCTCATATCTATCTGTGGGGAAATAAAAAAAATTTCACGTTAAGTAGCGCTTCCCAAGGAGGTTATGTCCTATCCGAAACCACGATTACCCTCTGTTATCGTGAACAGCATCGACCCACATCAGTTGAACAACTTAAACGTATGATTCGTCGACTCTATCTTCAAGAATGCTATTTATACGCGCAAAAGCGAATCCCCTACTGGACAACCGTTTTGGGCGTGGAATTAAAAAAAGTGTCGATACGACGCTTAAAAAGTCTTTGGGGTAGTTGCTCCCCTCACAATAAGACCATCCGACTGAATTTGTGCCTAGCAATCTATCCTCACCAATTTGCTGATTACGTCATTTTGCACGAATGTCTTCATCTCATTGAACCCAATCATGGACCCATGTTTAAATCATTGCTAAGTAAATATATGCCCCATTGGAAATCCATTCACCAAATCCCCCGACAAAAACTGTATCAGGAGGTTTTTTATGTTTAAAGTGGGTCTTGTTACCAGCCTTTTTAATAAAGAAATTACATTAAGGTTAAAAAGTGCAGCCCACAAATACCTAACTTCGATGGGATGTCAAATTCTAGAAGTCGATGTACCCGGAGCCATTGAAATCCCAGTAGCCTGCGCTTGGTTGATTCAAAAAAAATGTGACGGCATAGTAACTTGTGGAGCGGTCATTCGAGGTGAAACAACCCATTACGATTTTGTGTGGCAGAGTGTAGAACGGGGTATTACCACCTTAATGATTACCCATATGATTCCTATCACGGTAGGCATTTTAACCACCGAAAATGAAGAACAGGCCTTGGAAAGGGCAGGGGGAACCCACGGAAATAAAGGTGAAGAGGCTGCTCAGGCCTGCATGCACATGATGCAGCTAAAAAAGCAACTGTTACTCATCCAATGATATCATCAACATTCTCGGACCAGAACAGTGGATCTCGATAAAGCAGCTAAAGAAAAACGAAAACGCACGTTAGAGCTGTGGGCCATTTTAGGTCTTGGTCTGTTTTTCATACTACTTGCCTGGTTTGAAATTCGTCTTTTTGTAGTTGCTCAAGAGTTACCCTTTGTGCACTCCATTTTCTTTTTTGGTTTAGTTAATTTTAATATCGTTCTTCTTCTATTTCTTCTATTTCTCACCTTTAAAAATCTTATTAAAATTTTTATTGAAAAAAAAAGCCGAGTACTAGGAAGTTCTCTTAAGGTTAAATTGACGGTAGCATTTTTAGCGTTTGCTATAGTTCCCACATTCTTAGTTTTTATTTCCAATTCTACCTACGTCAACGCAAGCTTTGAGAAATGGTTTAGTAGTAAGGTATCTAATATCTTAAAGACCTCTGTAGAATTAAGCCAGCTCTTTTATTTTAACGAAAAAAAAAGAAACTACCACTATGCTCACCTAATAAAAAAGAAAATTGAGAAGGACCACAATATCCCTCAAATCATCCAAAACCTCAAAAAATATCAGCAGGAGTTTTTAATAGATATGATTGAATTTTATCCCTTCCCAATAATGTCAGAAACCAAACGCCACGTGTTGCGCAGGGAAACCCAAATTGTCCCTGAGTTACCCCCCCTAAGCCAGGAACTCCTTAAAAAATTTCAAAGCCATCCCGAACGCTCATCTCAAATCGAAGCCTCTCCCTCAGGAAATTTCATCCGAGTAATAGAGCCCGTTCCCCCCCGTGGCTTATTTACAGTAACAAGCTACGTTCCCCTATCAGTGGCCTCTAAAATTAATGATGTTAACAAAGTGATTCAAGAATTTAAAGAAAGTGATCCCATCCAATATCCCCTCAAATCCATATACACAACCATTTTAGTTCTTATCTCTTTAGTCATCATTTTTTCCGCCATCTGGTTTGCCTTCTATCTGGCGAATCAAATGTCACAGCCTCTTATTTTATTAGGGGAAGCCACTCAAAAAATTGCTAAAGGGTTATATGAAAAAATCAACGTACACAGTGGATCTGCAGAAATTCAAAGTTTAATAGAAAATTTTAATAAAATGAATGAGATTTTGGCCAAAAGCCAAGCCCAATTACAACAGGCCATGAACGAGTTAGATCGAAAAAACCGATACAATAATGAGATATTGCGTTCCATTTCCACGGGGGTACTGAGTGTTGATCACAATGGCCGCATTACAACCATCAATCGACATGCTGGAGAACTGTTGCATATCAACCCCGATCAGTGGATTGGAAAACCCGTTCGCGACCTCCTGCGCTTAGAATATTTTCGCACTTTTGCTGAATTAGTAAAAATGATGAATGAGCACCGGGTAGGACACCTACACAAAGAAATCAGAGTTAATATTAATGGTGAAACCATTCCGTTGTTACTACAGTTAAACATCTTAACTTCGGAAACAGGAGACGAAATTGGAAAATTAGCCGTATTTAACGACCTGACTCCTATTATTCAGGCACAAAGAGCGGCAGCGTGGCGGGAGGTGGCTCGCCGCATTGCTCACGAAATTAAGAATCCACTGACCCCAATTAAATTATCCGCTGAACGGCTTTTGAAGAAATTTGGTTCCACCATTAAGGACGAAAGTTTTGCTTCTAGTATTAAAATGATTATTCAGCAAACAGAAGAACTAAAAACAATGGTAAATGAATTTTCTCAATTCGCCCGGTTACCAGAAACCAAAATGAATCTGAACGACCTTCATGAAGTGATCCAAAATTCTCTTGTCCTATACCAAAATAGTTACAAAAATGTGCAGTTTCAACTCGAACTTGATCCCAAGCTTCCTCGATTTTTATTCGATGCGGAAGCCATGAAGCGGGTTTTATCTAATCTCATCGACAACGCAATAGCTGCGGTACAAAAGGTGAATCAACCGTATATTACCATAAAAACTCAATTCTTCTCGGAATTAAATATTGTTCGCCTTATGGTAATTGATAATGGAACAGGCATCCCACAAGAGCAAAAACAAATGGTTTTTGATCCCTATTTTACCACAAAAAAAGAGGGAACCGGATTGGGTTTGGCTATTGTGAAAAGAATTATCGAAGATCATAATGGTTTCATTCGCATTCAGGACAATGTACCATCAGGAACTGTTTTTATAATTGAGTTACCGAGATTTTAAAAAAACGAAGGAAGTAGCGATGGAGACCTTAAAGGATGGCATTTATGTGAAAGGAGCCCAGGAGCATAACCTCCAAAATGTAGATGTTTTTATCCCTCGCAACCGTCTTGTGGTAGTAACTGGACTTTCCGGATCGGGGAAGTCCTCTTTAGTTTTTGACACGATATACGCAGAATCTCAACGGCGATTTTTAGAGACCATGTCGACTTATGCCCGCTACTTTTTAGAGCAAATGAATCGACCTAAAGTTACTGCTGTACATGGCCTGCAACCGGCAATTGCTATTGAACAAAAAACAGGTAGTTTCTCCCCTCGTTCTACGGTGGGAACAATCACGGAAACATCAGACTTTCTTAGACT
>JANWYU010000083.1 GCA_025055135.1 Pseudobdellovibrionaceae bacterium
GCCTATCTGTTACTAAAAAAATGGGCATTAATTACTACCTTTTTGCTGTCGGCTCCATATTTATTCTTAGTGGTAAATTGGGAGGGCAGCCAACTGTTAAAACACTTAATAAAACAATATCAAACGCAGGACGTGGTAGAAATCTTCTTCAAGTTTAATACACCCCCAGAGGAAATTTTTTATTTGGAGCACTTACTCAAATCTAACCCTCAAATCTCCCTAATAGAACTAAAACCCGTTTCTATTCAGTTACCCCATCCAGAAGATTTGGAACCACCCCAGATTCCTCCCAAATTAGTGTTACGATTAGCCGATCAAAATGTTACTGAAAGAGAAAAAATCTTAAAGCAATTAAAAGACTTCGAGTTCATCGAAGATGTTCTCTTTAATCAGATGGCATATGATTTCTTTAAAAAAACCGAACGTATTCTTTTAAAATTAAGTTACCCTACATCATTAATATTAGGTGCTATGATTGTTCTACTAACAATTATATTATCTTTTTACTTTTTTTCTGTGCGCAAAGAAGAACTGTGGCTCTATCAATCCCTTGGAGCATCCACTCTATTCTCAATTATCCCTTTTTTCATATTTTTTCTAACGTCCCACATAACAGCGATAAGTTTAGCGATCTTCGGCCGAATGATTTTCTACAACGAAGTAGCCAATTGGGTACAGCATATTTCATGGCTTTCTGATTTAATCAATCCTATTTTGAATGTGCCATTATTAAATACCCATTTGTTACAGCCTCTGTTAGTAACAAGTATTGCATCACTGGTATTTAGCCTCATCCTTATCCAGAGAAGGGTCTCATTTCTTGCAGGGATGTTGCTACCATTAATCATTTTCTTAAGTAACACGAATTGGGCTCTAACCCTTCACCAACTAGAAGCAAGAAAGAAAAAAATTATTGGAGAAATGAACCTTACCATTCACCACATAACCGAGTTACAAAAAAAATTGAACGACTTAACGAAAGATTTAAAAGAAAAAATAAGTTACTCGTACTATATCAGTTACCAAAAAAATGTTATTGAAACTAAATTAAAATTTGCCGCATTGGATCCAAGACACAGTTTAAATGAAATTAAAGGAAATTTATATCGAATCCATTTAAGCTCGTGGTTTCTACAGGAAAAACAAAAAGAGATTGAAAAGGATCTGAAGAACATGAAAGTAATCAATAAAAAATTAATCGAAAGAAAAAAAACCCTCGAAAAATTAGAAAATCATCTAAATAAACAATATAATGTTAGCCGAAGTCAAATAGACAACCTGATGACTTCTTTTCATTTAATAAAAGCTGATTTGCAAAAAAAACTGAAGGCATGGGGACTACAAGCTGAGGGATTTTGCATTATTCCACCCATTCGACTACCTTACAATGCCAAAATTGTCTTCTCCCGCTTTGACCCTCAAATTGGTAACTTTTTTATTTTGGAATCAAAACCCGAGTTGATTTTCGCCTTAATCGTTAATACCTCTCAAATACTACAACTCCCTACCGAAATACGAGAGGGCGAGGTATTAGTACCATCCGGTAAAATTACCGCCTGTTTGCAACCGCGAATCTTTAATCAACCCGTAGAGCTAGAACTAAATCCCCAAAACCCACGGGAGGTGTAGGAGTGAATATGCACAGCTTTAAAAATTTTCTTTTTGTTCTATGGTTTTGGTTTTGTCCCATTGACCTTTGGTCTTCCTCAACTACTTCTACTAATTCAAACAATGACAATCGTTACCAAGAGTTACAGGCATTTGCCAAAGTGCTCAACTTAATTGAAAGGCACTATGTGGAACCATTAGAAGTCAAAAGCCTCATTCAAGGAGCCATCAAGGGTATGTTAAAAGAACTGGATCCACACAGTGCCTATTTGACCTCAGATAAATTTAAAGAATTCGAATCGGAATCAAAAGGTGAATTCGGAGGAATTGGTATTGAAATTACGATCGACAATGGTTACCTCACTATTATAGCTCCCCTAGAGGATACTCCGGCATTTTTTGCAGGACTCAAACCAAAAGATCGTATTATGGCAATCAACGGCCTCTCAACAAAAGGCTTTACACTCACTGATGCCAGTCAAAAACTGAAAGGAAAAGTAGGAGAAAAAGTTGTTTTAACTATTCAAAGGGAAAATGAAAAACCATTTGACGTAACCATAGTACGAACCAAAATTAAGCTGAAATCAGTAAAGGTAAACAACATTGAGCACATTTATTTATACACTAAGATCACCAAGTTTATTGAATCCACCGCCGCTGATTTAGAAAACGCCCTACGCAACCACCTACGCAAAAACCAGCATATTGCTGGTTTGATTCTTGATCTAAGGAGTAATCCAGGAGGGTTACTAGAGCAGGCTACCAAAGTGGTTGATATGTTTTTGCCCGAAAACAAAACCATTTTCTCCACCAAAGTCAGAAACAAAACCGACAATTATGAATCCAAAACAACTAACCGCAACCCAAAATACCTTGATTTCCCCATTATTGTATTAATCGATTCAGGGTCTGCCAGTGCTAGTGAAATCGTAGCTGGAGCTCTTCAAGATCATAAAAGAGCCCTCCTGATGGGACAAAAATCATTTGGCAAAGGATCTGTACAATCCATTATCAATCTCGAAGATGGATCCGCTCTTAAACTAACCGTTGCTCGGTATTATACCCCTAGTGGACGCTCCATACAGGCTGAGGGTATAACCCCCGATCTTTGGACTCAATACAATGATCTTGAAACAACCTCTGCTGATAAAACGAAAACAAAAAAACCGATCCGCGAAAAAGATTTTTCGCAACACCTAAAAAACGACAAAGACCAGGGAACACCAGAACCAGAAACACCCTGGTATGGTAACGATCCTATTCTTAACCAAGCCATTAATTACCTAAAAGTTTTAAATTATGTTAGTCGTTTTTCATTAAATGAGAAACAAGATAAATCCCAATAGCAAAGTAACAACTGACCCTTGTTACTTTTTTGATTTTCGGCTCGACTTATGAAACACATCGGCCAAAGTTCCTAATTTACCGGGATTGGCAACAGTTAAAGCAGTAACTGTTTCATCTTCACCGTCCGAGGGAATTCCCAATAATATCTTTTTATCATCTTCCTTTACCTCACGCACTACCACTCGAATGGCATCCCCCTTTTTTAACTGATCGATATCGCGGTGTTGGGGCAAGTCGATATAAGACGACTTGGGTAACAAACCAATCACTCCGGGAGCTACTTGAACAAAGAATCCAAATGGTTCCTTTTTTTCTACTAACCCATCCCAAACACTACCTACTGGATATTTAAGATGGGCCTGATGCCACGGATTCATGTGCATTTGGGCTAATTTTAGGGAAAAGGTAAGTAACAGTTTACCCGTACTATCCTCTTTATAATTCAAAAAAACAACGTCAATCTGATCCCCAACCTTCACCACTTCATTGGGTAGCCGTACTTTTACCCATGATAATTCACTAAGAGGGATTAAGCCTTCTAACTCCCAATCCTTTAATTTAACGAACACGCCAAATTTTTCTATACGTACTACTTCTGCTGGCAAAACACTATTTAATTGAACCTGCTCTAAAAAGCTTCTTTCCTTCTCGAGGGTTTCTTGCATTATCGCTTTTTTGTGTGAAACGATCACATTCTTACCGCCCTCTTCCCACTGGGTGATCATAAATGGTAACTTACGATTGACAAAATAGTCCTCTCGATTACCGCCTAAAGAAAATTGGCTTAGTGGACAAAAAGCGCGCACCTGACCTGGCAAAATAACACGAAAGCCTCCCTTAACGACCTCAGAAACCAAACCTTCAACAGGTATTTCTCGATCGTAAGCATCCTCTAAGTCAGCTACCTCATCTAATCGAATTCGCGCGCCATCTAGTTTTAATGCAATACTATCATCGCTCACCCGCTTTATAACACACGGTACTTTATCGCCAATCTTATATTTTAAATCTCCCTTCTCATCGACAATTTCCCGTTTAGGCAATACACCGTCCACTGGGGATCCTATATCAACCAAAACGCTATCAGCTGTAATTGTTAAAATGTTACCAATCACTTGCTGTCCCACTTTGTAACGAGATGGTTTGTAATCCTGCCAAGCTGAAAAGTCTTTATTTTCCTCGATTTCATCCCCAAAAATATCTCGGTTTTTGCTCATCAACCCGTCCTTTCCCAAAATGAAATTGATTGATCGAGAAAATGCCTAAAATAATAAGACACTGCGCCTGGGAATTTACCCTTCAGCGCCAAACATGGTGACTCAGCCTCACTAAGGATCCAAAGATCTTGACGACGCTCACGATCGGTAAGACGTTGAAAATCAGAAAATGTGAAGGTTACTTTACCTAGGCCAAATTCATTTTTAAATCTCAGATACTTCGTTAGGGTTACAAAAATGGTGTTATTCGGGGAATAACTGTAAGAAATCCCAGAATGTACGTGGTCCATTTCAAAACTATACTTTTTAATACCATACGGCCCAAAGAAATGGCCTAAAACCTTTCCTGTTTCTTCCATCATCGAGCTTAATGTGGAAAAGGCATGACTTTCTAAAAAATGAGATAGATCGATTAAAATTTTATCCAAATGTTTTAAATTGATAATCATCTGAGTTTTCTCTTGAATAACGCCGGAAACCTCTAACTGAAAGTAACAAAACTCCCAAAGCTCGGCCACTTGGTATTTAATAGGAATACGCCGCACTAATTGAATGCTCATAAACCACTAACATTGGTTGATCCAGCAATTTTAGGATTTTTAACAATGTTACTTTTTTGCTTGAATTTTTCTAAGTATCGCCCCAATAGTTCATTAAATTTGGCCTTTTTTAAAGACTCAACTGCTTCCTTAGATTTCTTATCGTCTTTAAATTCTTTTTCTGCCTTAAACTTAACAACATATACTCGACCACCATCTCTTACAATTTCAGATAAATAAGGATTATCCTTGGTTACCGCCCACACCGTCTCAGGAGTCAACTGAGAGCCCAAACCACCTATTTGTTCATCGCCTAAAGAAATCCAAGGTGATGTTTCCCACTGAATATTCCATTTTTTGATGAGTTCCTCGACCTCTTGATAACGCCTACTCTTATAAGCCTCCTCTAATTGGGCTATTTCTTTTTCATAAACATCGCGAGCCTTAACAATTTGTGCCATTTTTATATCGTGTTCCTGAAATGTGGCCTTACGGGCCGCAGTTTTTTCTAATACCTGGATGATGTGATACCCGAATTCTGATTTGATGGGATCGCTGATGTTACCCAGAGGAGCAGTAAATACATATTCTTCGACCGCATTTACCATGGTACCCCGAGCAAAAAAACCAAGATCGCCTCCCTTATCCTTTGATCCTGGATCCTCTGAATACTGTTTTGCCATTTCAGCAAAATTTTTGGAGGTTAACTTTTGGCGAATTTCTTTTGCTTTTTTTAAAGCATCGGCACCGGCACTTTCGTTCTCCACTTTTATTAATATGTGACGAGCGCGAACCCTTTCTGGCTGACTCAGGGATTCTTGCCGGGCCTGGAATTCTTTTTCCACACGGGCCCGGAATTCTTCATTCTTCAAAAGATCTCGTAATTCTTTTTCCGGATATTTTTGTTTTTCAATCCACTCCTGAGAGTCCCAGGTAGCATATTCTATCTGTTTTTGTCCTTGAAATAACAATTTCTGATATTCGGCCTCTAATTGACTTGGATTCACTAATAGATTGAGGACCCACTCTAAGCGTCTCATTACCAACTGTTGATTAACTAAATTCTCAAAGTCGCTAACTGAGTAATTATTAGCCTGCAAAAGGCCTTCATAGCGATCTCGTCGAAATTTTCCATCTTCCTGAAACTCTGGAATTTCTCTTGTAATGTGTTTTACTAATTCACCTTGAGGAACCCTGATCCCAAGCTCTTGTGCAGCTTGAAACATCAGAATTCGGTTTACAACGCCTTCAAAAGCCTGGTTGTGTAAAAACTCCCCTTGCATCTTAGAATTACCCAAGTGGCGCAACCACGGACCGTACATCGATTCAATCTTTTGATATTCACGGGCATATTCGGCCTGTGATATCACATAATCGTTAACTTGGCCCACGCCTCCCGTTCCTATGGAGTCTTTGGCTGAATAACCAAAAAATATAAAAACAATAACGATGATAAGTAGAATACTAAACGCAAAGAACTGTCGGAATCCAAAATTCTTGGCCTTTAAGTCTTTTTTTAAAGTTTCAAACAATGTTTTTTTCATAACGGCTCCCTGTAGGTCAATTTAAGGAAGGGAATTTGGGATGTCATTAGGCTTTGTTGGTACAGAGCTTCAACCCCAAAAGAAAAATTTTGTTTGATTTACGTTTTATTGCTTTTTTCCCCTACCGCGGTAACCTATAATTGATGTACTGGAACGTCGAATTAAAAAAACTGTGGCGGATTCTACTTTTATTAAGTCTTCCTTTGCTATCCTTGCGTATTCAAGAGGGGCCCCCTTACACCAATTGGTTTGATAAGCCCTTCTCATTTGTGACTTCAGTGGCTCATGAGCTTATTGCCAGTGTTGTGAAGACTGTTGAAGAGCAATTAGATCATTATTTTTTTCTAGTTGATGTACAAAAAAAAAATGATGAATACCGCTTCACCATCGAAAGTCTCCAAGCGAAGATTGGATCCTTTGAACAGTTAAAAAGAGAAAATAATGAACTGAAGGCCCTACTGGGTCTGCGCGAAAGAACTCCATTAAAGCTCTTAGCTGCCGAAAACATTAGTTCTTCTCGGGATCTGCAAAGTGACACCTTTTGGATCAATCGCGGAAGCACTGATGGAGTAGAAATTGGACAGGCCGTACTCTCCCGAGAAACACTAATCGGTTCCATCATTAGAACCCTACCAACAAAATCTCAAGTATTGTTACTAAGCGACCGTTTTTCTGTAATTGATGTTATGGTCACACGAACCCAAGCTCGCGGCATTCTGGAAGGAAGAAATGCCTCAGAAGCTGTTTTCAAATCATTTGAAAAAGTCCACGATTTAGAAATTGGCGACGAACTAGTGTCACTAGGAATCGATCAAGTTTTCCCTAAAGGCATTCGCGTGGGACGTATAACAAGAATCGAGAAAGATCC
>JANWYU010000085.1 GCA_025055135.1 Pseudobdellovibrionaceae bacterium
TAACATTTCCCAAAAAGGATCTCGGTAACTACGAAAATGCTTTGGTAACACTTCAGTTGATATATTAACCACCCCAGGATTAACAATCTTCGCAAGCTCAACAAACGAATTTTCAGTCAGTACTTGCGCCCTCAATGAGTGAAATGAACCGACAAGAAATAACCCTAAAATCAACCCATTAAAGATCTGATAACCCTGAGCACGTGACCACAACCAATCCTTTTTATAAAACACGTCAACCTCCCATAAAAACAGACAATCTACTACAAATAAAATGAAGGTCTCAAACCTTTTTGGCTACTAAAAAATCACCTAAATGATTCACCAACAAATAGAGAAGCCATGCGTTACATGTGTGCCATAAAAAATGGGTCCCCCACGGAAAGGAGGAACAAATTTCTAAGTCTACGGACCGAAACACCAAAGAGAGTGTTAGTAATAATACAGAAAAAAGGTACCCTTTACCTAGCTCTGGGCTCACACGGCGATATGAATAAAGTCCCATCAAAAAGAGAGAAACCCATGCAGCAAAATAAGAACTGGAACCATTTAAAAAATCACTACCCACACTCTTCACCACCAAATAATCGAGCACAAAATAACCCAAAACCCCTACTATGGTACCCATCAAGGAAAAAGTAAAAAGACGAAACAGATTAAAAATCAAAAAAGTAACAATAAAGCCCAAGATGGGTAACACATCCAACCAAACCGCCCATTCTGTCGCCCAGTAATGCCAAATCCCACTGCCTAATCCAATCAAAACAACAAGACCGATCAATCCCTTTAACAACACTTGATCAAAAAAAGTTAGCTTATGAAGGTGCTCTTTAAACTTCCTCCATATCAAAAATCCCGCTAATAAGAAAAAGAAATTGCTAACCACATTAATTGGTTCGCCAATCCCCTCATAGGAAATACGCTCACAATATGAAGGCAAATACACCTTTAATACCTCGAAAACAAACTAAACATTGGTCATTTAATGAGTTTATAATGAGGCATTTTTCTATTTCTAACGAAGCCAACGCCAATGAAGGGTCTGAGTACCAACCTGTCCGCTCAATCCAAACTGGGAACCAAACAAAAATAAGGCACTCAAACGATTAACAAAAAAACTGAAAAACCCTCCTCCACATCGCGATCCTGCAAAGCCAGCTCCTTTTTGAGAAAACTGATTCTGTCGATCTAACAACAAACAATTTTGGGTATCATTGCAGGCCAAAAAGGCAGCACCCACTTTATAAGTGATTCCAAACCCAAAGCCCATTTCCAAATTAGCCACACCATGGCGCACTTCCACTTCAGCCCGTAAATCCGGATCAAATACACACTGAAACCGAGAAACCCCCCAAAGCCCAAAGTACCTGTCCTGCCCCACACAGTTACCTAGACGCGCCCACTTAAACTGTTGCATTAGACAAAAATTGGGCCCACCAGTATTTTGATTAATCGGGCAGGAATCCCCCACAATCTGAAATCCATCGTCATCCATCAGTCCTTTTAATGACTGAGACACGATTTCCTCAGCTTGGTTGACTTGAATTCCCCCAGTTTGAAAGGATTTTTGAGTTAGTACAACAGCAGCACGAAACAAACCCTGTTGCAGCTGGGGATCACTGGGTAACTGAGCTTCATGCCAAGTAGCGTGCGTACTAACCAAACTCCCAAATACAACGCTTATAAACAGCACTATCTTCATTATCATCAGGTTCGTAACGATCACATTCATACTGCCTGCCCTCCACCCCTAAGGTTCTCTGTGTAGCATCTTTGGGATTATCCCCCTTTTCCAAAAAAATGACGTTTCACTTTCTCTCAAATTCCCATACATATCAAGCACCAATATGATCTTAAAAGAAATTTAAAAGAGATAGTGACAAACGGTATTAAGTTTTTAACGAAATTTATATTGATCAAAAATTTTTTTTATGAGTCACAGCTAAAAATTCATTTCGAGTGTGCAAAACCGTTTTAAAGCTCCCCCTAAGATCCGAAGTTACCGTCGTGCTCTGACTGTCTTCAATTCCCCGCGCGATAACACAGTAGTGACGAGCATCTACATGAACTGCGACATCTTTTGTTTCCAACAACGCTTCTAGACAATCAGCAATTTGTTTGGTCAGACGTTCTTGAACCTGGGGGCGTCTGGCGAAAAAATCCACAATGCGATTAATTTTAGAAAGGCCAATAACCTTTTTGTTCGGTATATAGGCAACGGTAGCCACCCCGTGGATGGGCAAAAAATGGTGCTCACAAATACTCATAACCCGAATATCTTTAACAATGACCATCTGATCGTAATTCATTTTGTTCTCAATTACAGAAATTTGGGGAAAGTTTTCTGCCGCTAAACCAGTAAAAAGCTGATCCACATACATTTTGGCAATGCGCTTGGGAGAATCTTTTAAGCTGTCATCACTGAGATCCAGACCTAGAGTGATCAAAATTTGCTCCATATAATGCGCAATTCGCGTAATTTTTTCATTGCGACTTAAACCATTATGGCTTAACGGAGTTGGTGTTACCGTGGATAAGATCTTTTCCCAATCATGAGCCATAGACAATGACGGTCTTTTTTCCTCCATAAATTTCCTTTCTCATTCTCATTCCTCATGTATCATTTATCAAAAACCACAACAAAAGACACATGGGGTACCTCTGTGGCACACACTAAGCTAAAGATTGGGATTTTGTCACTGAAGAAAAAATTGTCTTTTATCAAGTTTTAAGTTCTCAGGAATTGTTTCGCCTTTTCTGTGACGATTTGAGCATTCTTTAAAAGCGCCTCCCACCCTGACAAGAAGGGCTCATTGGCTAATACGTTAGAAAGATCATGGGTGAAAAACACCCCTTCTGGGGCCGTCCAGATCGGTTGATATTTTGCTACCAAATTACCCGGGCTTCTTCCTTTAATAAAATTTTGGTGCTGCCAATTGATGGATAGGACTGAACTCGAAACAACTCCATTTTTTGCAATAAACTTGGGAACTGAAGTTTGAAATTTAATTAAGGCCACATCCTTTGTCTCCCCCCAAAGGCTTTTCCTCACATATTTTCGAACCCAACTGGGAAACTCCCCCCACTGCCAAGAAGTTAGGTTATAGTCCACCGAATAACACCATTTCTGATTTAAGTGTGATGAGAAAAAACCCCAATTCATCCAATCTTTTGCTCCCAAAATTAGCGGAACCACTTGTGGATTTATTGCTAAAACGAGAGATCTAGCTAAATAGCGTTTTCGTCCAGTAGGAGATTGAAATAATAAGCTCCAATTGTTACCATCGCGGCTAATTGCCACAAGCTGATAACCTAATCGTAGTTTTTGTGAGGGAAATGCTCCAAAAATTTCTCCACTGAGCCGATCAATTAGGGTTTCCATACCACCAGTAACCACCAATTGATTTTGCATCCACGGGTAGGTTTTTCCTTTTTGATACAGTTTGATAAAGTAAGCTGCAGGAATTAAATTCCACCGATATCCTGTGCGCCCTAAAGACCAAAAGTAAACAGCCTCCAGCCATTTGGGATGAGTTGATAAAGATTTAGCCCATTCCTCCAAAGACAAATGATACCAATTGGTTTTTCTTTTCCACAAATCACTGTCCTTAGAATGCAACCGTGGATATTTTATGCCGTTTAAAAAACCCTCGGGCTCTTGAGTATCTTTCCAAAAGCTGATTTTTTGGTACGAGAATGCATGAATATCTAACTGCAATTGTCGAATCAAAGTTAACCAATGGGTATCATCTTCATAAAAGGCGTCAAACCCAAGATCTACAAAGGTGGCTGGGCCAAAAGGTTGGGCTACCGTCAAAATCTGCCCCCCCAACCTCTCCTCCGCCTCAAACAACAAAAACGGGATCTTCTCCCTATGCAAATAATAGGCGCACAACAAACCCGACAATCCCCCGCCGATAATTAAGACTCGATCGCGATAATCAGAACTTTCTCCCATCAACACCCGATCTAGGGTAGAACAGGAACAGATTGCAGTCGCCAATAAGGTTTGCGCCCCTCGATAAACAAAATGCCTGCGAGATTTGATCACCATGATCTTATCCTAGTATTACCTTTATTTAAAGCCAACCCCCATCAAATATTGCCATCGCACTGAACGTCTGACTAATCTGATACCATTGTGAACCCTTCCAATTGGCACTTATTTAAGTTTATTTTAACGTTTCTTCCCCCTTTTAAATTCGGAATTGTCCTTCTGTCGTTACTTACTACCCTAATGGGGCTTGCCTCCCCTATCTTGCAAAAGTTCTTTCTCGATAAATTGATTAATCACCACTTCGATGTCATGCTACTTTCCTTATGTGGTTTGAGCTTGTTACTTAGTTTAGTAGGATACCAGCTAATAGTATTGTTAAGCTCCAAAGTCGCTTTGCTGACTCAAAGAGAGCTGGGACAAATGGTGTACTCGCACCTTCTTCGAGTGAAATCATCTGACCTCAATGAAAAAACAATCGGCGGGATGGTATCAGTTTATGCAACAGATATCCCGAGTAGTACAATATTTATAGAGCAAAGCCTACCTCAAGGATTGGGAATCGTCTTCCCATTTATTTTAGCCCCGGTAGTATTGGTATATTTCTTTCAAGTTGAGATATTAGACATCTTATTGCCCCTTCTCATTTTTTGTTTTGTGATTGCTTTGTTATCATTTAGACAAAGTATCTTTTTTGCTCGCTTTAAAGAACTGGCCGCTATTCGACTGGGATTTATTACGGAATGGATCCAAAATATCAGAACCATCCGAATGATGAACTGGATGCCGTACTTTGAGAACAAAATTCACAAAGCTCGCTTTGTGGAAGCTAACAACCGATTAGCCATGCTTAAAAATGGCCAAACCATGAACACCATATCAAGTTCGATGACCTTTATTATTTCTGGTTATTTAATATGGCGCCAACACAATTTAAGCGCCGGTAACATAATGGCGATTTTCTGGATAGTAAGTATTTATCTAACTAGACCATTTCGTCACTTTCCTTGGTTTTTAACCAATGCTATTGATGCCTGGACGTCAACCAAGCGCATAGCTGAAATTCTCCGTATTCCCACCTCTGAAAACACAATAAACGAGTCACCAGACTCATTTCTTCAATCGATCGGATTACAAAACACGACAACAATTGTCCCAAGTATCACTGTTACTAATTTAAATCTTACCATTAATGGTAGAGAAATTTTAAAAAACATTAGTTTTACAATTCATCCTGAGGAATTTGTGGTAATTAGTGGGCCTATAGGTAGTGGTAAGAGCATGCTGTTACTATCCTTATTGGGAGAAACGAACGCTACCTTCCAGAGTTATCAGATTGGAAACATCGACCTGTTAAAAATTCCTAAAAAATTTTGGAAATTTTTCTTCGCCTATACCTGCCAAGATAGTTTCCTTATTTCCAGCACCCTAAGAGATAATATTACCTTGAATTATGATGAAACCATCACCAATGATCATTTGTATTTGGAGTCTTTGGAACATGTCAGTTTTAACCTAAGAAAGGAAAATATTTTAAGTGGATTAAATGCACTAATTGGTGAGCGTGGATTAAACCTATCAGGTGGGCAAAAGCAAAGAGTTCAACTAGCGCGATCTTTGTTCAAACAATCAAAAATATTTTTATTTGATGAATGTTTAAATGCCTTAGATGCCCATACGGCTGCACAAATTATTAAAAATTTTTTAATAAATCATTTAAACAAACAGACGCGTATTTTAGTAACAAACAACTGGGAAGCTATCCGCCATTCCCATCGCGTTATCTTGCTTGTAAACGGTGAGATTAACGTTTTTGATCACATAAATAAAATTCCCTTAAATGAGAGGGATATTTCAAAATGGCAAAAACAAATTCTATGATAAGCAATCGTTGGAAGGTACTAATTGAAACATCTGGAAACAAATTTTATTGGCTAGTCTTTTTTATCATCATAGGGTTTATTGGAAGAGGACTCATTCTTGGAACTGGTAACATTATTGCCAACATGGTTGATAGCCTGGCCCATCAAAATTTACCAGCAACAGATACCTGTTTTGCTTTTAAAATTAAGCTTATTGTTTTTCTCTTGGTGATGGGCTTTGCCCTAACGTGGGTATTTAGAGTTAACTTCTCCAATCTGCTTGTCGCCATTGTTAGCAAGATTCATGATAACATGATTTGGCGCGTTTCTCGGTATCCTCAACATTTTTTCGACACTCATCCCGTTGGCAAAATTGTAACTCGTTTTGCAAGTGATTATGGAAACGTGTTTCGCATGTTTGGAGGACCACTAGCCGAATTTATGTCGATTATTTTCGATTTAATTTTTATTTGTCTTCTCATGGCAATTAGTAATTATCGTTTTTTACCATTTTTATTTGTTTCAATTGGATTGCACATCGTCGTTTATGCATCATGGAAGGATCGTCTTAGAAAAAATCGAGAGGATCTATCACGCAATCGCGCTCCCGGCATTGCTCATTTTGCAGAAACCGTACAAGGTGCGGTTACCATTCGTGTTTTCCAAAAAGAGAAGAATTTCATTGAAAAATTTCAGGAATTGGACAATCTGTTCCTCAGTAAAAAATACAAAACCTTAAAGGATGTTTTTTGGTTTTCTATCTGGTTAAACCTCCTAGCATTCTTTTTTTATTTATCATTGGCTATTTTCTCCTGGTATGGAATTAAGAACAATTGGGTCACCATAGGAGAGATTGGACTTTCTTTTGGACTGATCGCTTTAAGTAGCAACACGGTACAAATGTTTTTTGACTGGCTTGCTCAATTCGAAGAAACTATTGTGGGCCTTGATCGCCTAACCGAGTTTCTTTATCTCCCACTTGAGCCTGGATTGGAAGATCCAAATAAAGAAACACCAATCACTAAACAGGGTGTCATTAGAGGAACACAAGATTCAATAAAGAGGTCTGAAATGCCTCTGCAAATCACTCCCATGAACCTTTCTTTTGAAAAGGTTTGGTTCAGGTATCATGAAAATCAAAACTGGATTTTAAAAGATGTTACTTTCTCAATCGCCAGTAACACAAAGTTAGGTATTATTGGACCTACCGGTTCTGGAAAATCATCGTTAGTTCAATGTCTCTTCCAAAATTACCCCATCCAAAAAGGAACAATCCGAATTGGACCATTCACATTGCCCCATTTATTCCCCAATGAGCGACAAACTCTCGATATGATTCGCTCCTTATATGCTTTTATCCCACAAGATCCCTTAATTTTAAAGGGAACACTACGAGACAACATAGACCCCGAACATAAATTTACCGACGATCAAATAACAAATGCTTTAAAAAAAATTCAATACCGAGATTGGGATCGTAATTTTCACTTTGTTATTCAAGAAAAGGGGCGCAACTTATCAAGTGGCGAAAAACAACTCATTCAGCTAACTCGAGCCCTATTATTAGAAAAGCCCATAGTCATCCTCGATGAGGCAACAAGTAACATTGATCCAGTGGCCGAAAAGCTCGTTACCGATATTCTCGATCAGTATTTCTGTGATAAAATCGTCATTATTATTGCCCATCGCCTTGACACTATTAAATCCTGCGATCAGATCCTATGGCTTCAATCGGGAACAATTCGCATGATTGACTCCCCTGCACGAGTCATTCCCGAATTTCTTAAAAGTGATCATTCAATGTTACCATTACCAAGTTGACATCTAAAAAAGTAACCATCGCTCATGAGAGCTGTCCGCATTCACTTTCACCGTATTCCCCGAACCTTTTTCGATAGTTATTAATGCAAGTCCCTCGCATGCTTCATGATCTATGGTAAAATATAAAATCGCCGAACTTTTTCATGTTCAGCCAGCCTGTTTGTTTGGGCTTGACTAAAAATGCGTATGCGCAAAAAAGACAGGACAGGCCCTAGCCCATCAGCAGGCCACCATTTACATGAATGGTAGTGCCGGTGATATAAGAAGAACTATCGGAAAGTAGAAATCCGATCACTTGAGCAATCTCCTCAGGTTGAGCTACACGACCTAGGGGAATCCGCTTAAGCAATTCCTCCCTATGCTTTTCAGAAAGAGAAGTCGTCATATCGGTTTCAACAAATCCAGGGGCTACACAGTTTACCCTTACATTTCGGGATGCTAACTCAGCAGCCAACGATCGGGACATTCCTTCAATAGCAGCCTTACTTGCCGCATAATTAGCCTGACCCGCATTACCTATGCTACCAATAACACTGGATACGTTTACAATACTTCCTCTTTTCCTTTGCAAAAAAACCTTGACACAGGCCTTGGTAACCAAAAACGTTCCAACCAAGTTAATCCGAATGACCTTTTCAAAATCCTCTGATTTCATCCTCAAAAATAGGCTATCTGACGTAACCCCGGCATTGTTCACCAAACCATCCAACTCACCTTGAAAAAAATCTAAGGCAGTGTTGACCACATTTTCAATCGAAGCGGAATCCTCTAAGGATAATCTTAAGGCCAAATGACTATTGGGATTTTCAAGACTATTCAATAACTCCTTTGCCGCCGCCTCGGCAGAGGAAAAGGTAAAAACAACCCGAG
>JANWYU010000094.1 GCA_025055135.1 Pseudobdellovibrionaceae bacterium
TTGCCACCACTGGTCTCATTAATGATTACCTTCTGACTGGGATTGCGATCGATATAAACATACTTTGTTGTAAGTCTTTTGACGAATAAAATCTAAAGCTTCGACCGCTGAAGCATCAAGTCTTTCGATAGATTGCACCAACTCAGGTATTCCACTTACCCCACACGAAATAGTGATGTGTCCTGGCGGGTAGTTGGAAAAATTGTGAACTTCAACCATTCTTCTTAAGCGTTCCGCTCTAATTACTGCACCTTGAACAAAAGTATGGGGGAGAAGCAAGCTAAACTCATTATCCCCAGTGCGGTAGTGAAAATCATGAATACGACCTGAATTGCGAATCAATTGTGCTACTTGAAATAATAGCGAATTGGTCATTTTTTTACCATAAGCCAATTGAATTTCATCAAAAGAGTCAATAGCAACTTTAATTATAGCCAAGGGTAACCTAAGACGTTCAACCCTTGAATATTCCTCATGCAGCTTACGAAAGTAACTATCTCTCCCCTCCAACTGTGTTACTTGATCAATATGTTTTATGGTTTTCTCATATTTGTTCCACAATTTTCTATAGCCAAACTGCCAATAAAAATAGTTCCACAAAAGATTAAATTTTTTCTCAGCTAAATCGATCCCTGCTCCACTAATTTCTGTTACAATTATCCCTTCTATCCCATAATCATAGGAAAGAGGGTAACAATTATAGTTCCCTTCACCAAAATTTTTATTCAAATAGTTCTGTAACTCTTGATTCATAGATCTCTCCATTAATTTGGCTATCAACTCTGCTGGAGAATCAGTCTGTGGATGAAAAGATGGCGCATTTTGCATCATCCTTGCTTCCGGCCAACTCAAAAAGTAAACTAGCGAAAACGATTGGACTTCTGGAATAAACTTCAAAAACCACAATTTAACTTGAGCAAATTCTAAATCTCGAACCACCACATCAAAAAAATGCGGAATAGGATCTTGCTCATGACTCTCGGGCAATAAATTTTTAGGCGCAATCTGAGTTAACCAAATCAATGATCCTTGATTTTTGCGCAGTTGAAATACTTCTTGTTCTAAATCGACCTTTTTCTTTTCAAAGGCTCTCTGAACGTCAAGTAACTCTTGCTCCAGTTTACGATTCTTAAGCTCAAGGGCGGCGTACTCATTTTTTAATTTTTGGTAGTCACTGTCAAAATTTTTTTGCCCCTCCTGACAACGCTCAAAAAGTTGTTCATTCTGGTAACGCAAAAATAATTCAGAAGCCATTAAATCTACCATCATCAAAGTTGCCGTATCAAATCCCTCATCTAGAGGAACAACACCATAAAGGCCATATGGCCTTAATTCTTCAAGCTTGGCAGCCAATCCCAAGGGAGCCAAAACCAAAAACAAATTTTCAGGATTCCACTTCAAACGCTTTTCAATAAATGCACTTAGGTCAGTAACCATTTGTAAATCAACAACGCTAATATGAGGAGCAAGCAATCCCGTTTGATCTAAGTTTTTTAAATCTTCGATCCAATAAACGCGATACCCGGACAGGCTTAAAATCGCTTTTAATGTACCCCCAACTGCCCTCTGGGCAGAAAGTAACTCTACTACAAACTGTTCCCTTCGCTCTTTATCAAGTTCCATCACTGCCTCTACGGGGCGCTCGAATGTGAGTTGGTATATTTAAACTTTTAGGTCGATGAGGAGTCACACGAGGGCGAGGAAAATGATGCAGTTCAACCTTGCTCGCTGCCTCTTTTCCCACATGAAGTTCATTAAGTTCCACCCCCTCATCCACAACTCGCAAAACCTGTTTTAACGTATTTTCCTCTAAAAGCCCTTCATTGGGCGGGGAACCAAATTTAATTTCAATGGGCACACTCAATTTAAATTTTATGC
The DNA here is from genome assembly GCA_025055135.1 of Pseudobdellovibrionaceae bacterium. Lineage (GTDB taxonomy): Bacteria > Bdellovibrionota > Bdellovibrionia > Bdellovibrionales > Bdellovibrionaceae > JANWYU01. The sequence continues at coordinate 1,879 of JANWYU010000094.1, forward strand.
CCAGCTCATCAAC
>JANWYU010000095.1 GCA_025055135.1 Pseudobdellovibrionaceae bacterium
ATAAAAATGTGTGTCCTATTAAGCAAAAACGGTAACCATTGCCCCATGTGCTTTTGTATGCCTCCCTCCCCTTTACCATCGTCGTTTCTACTCAAGCTTCAAAGCCATAAAAAATAAAAAGCAAAAAATAAAAAGTTCTATAATTTTATTAGTATTATACCATTATACCACACTTATCGGCAGATTGATGAAAAACGTAACAACAAATTCAGGAAACGGCCCCGCCCCCTTTTGAGTGTTTCAAAATGATTCATGGCAAATCACAAATCATGGATGACTGAATCTCTGTACTTTGATTCTTGGTGCGACCTGTTTTGTAATCTCTATGATCAGTCCAATCTCTCAAAAACTCATCGGTAACAATCAACAATCAGGAACTACCATGGTTTTCCATGAAATTTTTAAACATCATTGACTCTTTGGGTAGTGGGGACTTTTCCCGATACTTGGCGGAGGGCTTTTCATGGTAACCCGTCAACAAAACCCCTTCGGTTTTAAAATAGATAAGCTGCCCAATGGGCATACCAGCATAAACCCGCACCGGCTGTTTCACGGAAATTTCTAATGTCCAATAGTTGCAGAACCCAATGTCTCCTTTGCCTGCGGTGGCGTGAATATCAATGCCCAGGCGTCCCACCGAACTCTTACCCTCGAGAAAAGGAACATATCCCCATGTTTCCGTATATTCCTCGGTAACGCCTAAATAGAAGGTGCTCGGCTCTAAAACAAAACCCTCTTCCGGAATCTCCAAATACCGTACCCGATTGTGCTTTTTGGCGTCTAAAACATGGTTTTCATAAACCGCCAAAACCTTACTTAAATGAACATCGTAAGAGTTCGATCCCAAAGCACTCCGTCGAAACGGGGTAATGACAATATCCCCTTTATCTATGGCCTTCAAAATTTCCCCATCGGTTAAAATCATACCCAACAATTATAATCCCTTAACTTATTTGGTCTCCCGGTGTAGTGTGTGCCGACGCAGATGGGGATTATACTTCATCAATTCCAGCCGACCCGGAGTCTTTTGTCGATTTTTGGTCGTTGTATAGCGAGAGGCAGGTTTCCCTTCTGACTTGGCCTCAGTGCACTCTAAGGTAATGATCACACGCGCCGATTTTTTTTTTGCCATAAATCACCTCAAATCTGAATTTTACCGTTTAACAAAAAACCCAAATCCACGCAATTCCAATTTTGCTTTTTAGAACAGCTTGTGGTTTAGTGAGGGTATGTTGCTGCAGATTTTAACTTATCCAGACCCTCGATTACGGGAAATAGCCCTCCCGGTGAAACAGTTTGGAGATCCACTCAAAAAACTGGCCGAGGATATGCTTGAGACTATGTATCACGCTAAGGGAATTGGCCTAGCCGCCCCACAGGTGGGTCGACTCGAGCGATTCCTGGTGATCGATTGCCGCCCGAAAAATGAACACGGTCGATATGAAATTAAAGAAATGACGGAGCTCGAACAAAAAATTACCCAACCACTTTTTATGGCTAACCCATCGATTGTAGAGCGTCGAGGAAAAACCACCTTTGAAGAGGGCTGTCTTAGCGTTCCGACCTACTATGAAACCGTAGAACGTGCCCAATGGGTACGAGTACGGTATCAGGACCTTGAAGGTCAGGAGCAAATGCTGGAAACCGATGGCCTACTGGCCATTGTCATCCAACATGAAATGGATCACCTGGAAGGCACCCTGTTCATTGATCGCATTAGCTTTGCTGCCAGTCAAAAAATTAAATCCCAAATTCAAAAATACGGCTATTCGCGCCCCACCTCACAAAAAGAAACAGAAAAAGAACCTAATAAAATATGAGTCGAATCCGCACCCTATTTCTTGGCACCCCTGAGTTTGCTGCCAAAATCCTCTCGGCCTTGGTAACAGATGAACACCTAGAAATTGTTGGGGTAGTTACCCAACCTGATAAACCTCGAGGACGCCATTTAAAAGTCCTTCCAAGCCCTGTTAAAGAAAGGGCCAACATCTTGAACCTTCCGTGTGTCACTCCCGAAAAAATACGATCCCAGCACGATTGGCACCTAATCCAACAATTTTCTGCTGAACTGGCTATTGTGGTTGCTTATGGGCAAATCCTTCCCGAAGATTTTTTAAAATTATTTCATTATGGAATAGTGAATATTCATGGATCCCTTCTTCCCAAATGGAGAGGAGCGGCCCCCATTCAACGAAGCCTAGAGGCCGGCGAGAAGGTCACGGGAGTAACCCTACAAAAAATAAGCCCAGAGCTAGATGCGGGAGATATTATTGGTTACCGCACCTTAAATGTCACCGATGACATGGACGCTCTTGATGTTCTAAAAGCGTTAGAGCCTTTAAGTATTGACTTATTAACTGTTGATTTAATTGATTACGTTCGTGGCAACCTGGCCCCCATTCCTCAAGATCACTCCCAAGCAACCTACGCTCCCAAAATCACTAAAGAAGAATGTTTGATTGATTGGAATCTACCTGCCCCAGTCATTCATAACAAAATCCGAGCTTTTGTGTTAGGACCTGGAGCTTACTCCACTTTAGGCAATCACCGTCTTAAGATTTTAAAATCAAAATTACCTGAACCACATTACCCAATGCCATCCGCCTTGGCAAATCTACCTCCTGGAACTTTATTGGAAAAAAATCGTCAGATATGGGTAACTTGCGCCTCAGGCAGCTTTTTGGAGTTGGTAACTGTGTTACCAGAAAATCGATCCCCACAAAAAGCCTATGATTGGTGGCAGGGCCTACACCAAAAAAACTTCTCTTTTGTCACATCTGTTCAGGGAACGAAAACATGAAAGTAGCCCCTAGTCTACTCTCTTGCGATTTTGCCCATCTTGCTCGTGAAATTGCCAATGTTACCGAATTGGGAGCCGACTGGATCCACATTGACGTAATGGATGGCGTGTTTGTACCAAATCTTTCGGTGGGGTTGCCCATCGTTGAGGCTGCTTTTCGGGTGAGTGCCTTACCTTTAGATGTACACCTTATGATTGTTCAGCCCGAAAAATACATCGATGCCTTTATTAAAGCGGGAGCCGAATGGGTAACCTTTCACATAGAAGCAACCAACCAAGTGGAAACCTGTATTAAAAAAATCCACCACCATGGCAAAAAGGCAGGATTAAGCCTACGGCCAGGAACCCCCGTTTTTGTTCTTGAGCCCTACCTAAATCAAGTAGATCTGGTTTTGGTGATGACAGTAGAACCTGGTTTTGGGGGTCAAACCTTTATGGCTGACCAAGTAACAAAAATCCAATGGCTTTATGAAAAGAAACAGCTACATCAGTTACCCTTTCTAATTCAAGTTGATGGTGGGATTAACCAGGAGACTGCTCCTCTCTGTCAGGGAGCTGATTGCTTGGTAAGCGGTACTTACATATTTAAGTCTCCACAGCGAAAACAAGCCATTGATTTTTTAAAGAGCATTCGCCGCAAAACTTAAAAAGGAGTTACCGTGGAAACCTTAAGGGTTTTAGGTCATAGCTTAAGTCCAGAGCAGGTTTGGAACGTCAGCCAAAATACATGTCGGGTTAGTTTGGATCATTCCGCCCGTGAAAAAATGACACACTCCAGACAATTTATCTTAAACAAAATGCAGCAAGGAGACATTATTTACGGAGTCAATACCGGGTTTGGGGCCTTCTCCTCGGTGAGGATTTCCGCAGAACAAATCACCCAGCTTCAGATAAACTTAATCCGATCCCATGCTGTTGGTGTAGGCCAGCCCTTTAGTAGGCAAGAAGTCCGAGCCATTATGTTACTGCGTGCTGCCACTTTAGCTAATGGCCATAGTGGAGTGCGCCCAGAAGTAGTGGAGAAAATCCTTGAATTTCTAAATCATGACATTGTCCCTTATGTGCCAAGCCAAGGATCTGTGGGAGCAAGTGGCGACCTTGCCCCCCTAGCCCACATTGCCCTCGCCCTAATGGGCGAAGGGGACGCCTTATCTAAAGACGGACAGCGTATCCCCATCGCCCCTTTACTTACTGCAGCCAACGTAGCCCCACTCAAATTAGAAGCCAAAGAGGGACTCAGCCTCATTAATGGCTGTCAGGTTATGACCGCTGTTGGACTTCTGCAATTACGAAAGGGCCAAAACTTGGTGCGCTCAGCCGATATTATTGGGGCCCTATCCTTGGAGGCTTTACGTGGATCTCGCAAAGCCTTTGATCCGCTAATTAGCGCCGTACGACCACACCCCGGGGAAATTCAAACAGCAAGTAACCTGCGACTCCTTTTGGGAGAAACCAGCGAAATTGGTCAAAGCCATCTCCATTGCGATCGGGTACAAGACGCCTATAGTCTGCGGTGTATTCCCACGGTTCATGGAACCGTTCGCAGTGCTCTTGAGTACTTGGAAAAAGTTTTAGTTACCGAGGCTAATTCAGCCACGGACAATCCTTTGGTGTTTCCTGAAGCAAATAAAATTTTAAGTTGTGGTAACTTCCATGGCATGCCAGTTGCTCTAGCCCTTGATTTTGCGTGTATGGCCCTCACCACCTTGGGAAGCATTTCCGAGCAACGGTTAGCCAAGTTGATTAATCCAGCGATGAGCTATGGACTTCCTGCCTTTTTGATTCCTGAAGGGGGACTGAACTCGGGGCATATGATGACTCATGTTACCGCCGCCAGTTTGGTAAGTGAAAACAAAGTCCTCTCCCACCCGGCCTGCGTTGATAGCATCCCCACATCGGCAGATAAAGAGGATCATGTTAGCATGGGAACCATTGCTGCGTGTAAGTTGGCCCGAGTTACATCAAATGTTACTCAAATTTTGGCTAATGAGCTTTTATCTGCCGCCCAAGCCATTGATCTGTTACGCCCGCTACGCACCTCTCCTGCCCTGGAAGCCGCGCATCAGCTCGTGCGTAAACATGTTCCTTTTGCCCAGCATGATCGACCTTTTGGACGTGATTGCGAAATTTTAAAACACCTTATTGAGTCTGAGGAATTGGCTCAAACGGTTCAGATGGTAATACCTCTACCGTAACTCCCCCCTGAGCATTAATATCTAATATCCCTTTTTTGTGTAAGGCTACGCGAAAGGCGTGACTCGGCGTCACGTGAGGGGTTTTTTCTCTTATTGCTCGAACAATGCCAACAATTTCATAAAACGTATTGATTGGCTCTCCTGCCATTAAACGTAAATAATAATAATGAATAAACTGAATCATAAAGTATACATGGTCATGATCCGTTTTCTGAAGAATATTTCCAGACAACAAGGTGGTAACTCCAGAAATAAAGGCGTGTCGGGTATCATCCCAGTTACCTTTCGGATTTTTCTGCAACCATGTATCGGGAGGATTAGGGAGCATCATTCCCTTTAATACGTCTTTCATGGCTACTATGGAAGGTTCCGCCATGTTGAAATAAAAAATATATGTGTGTTGCTCGATCAACTGCCTAAAGGAATCGTCTCTTAATCCTCGGTTATCATCCATGTTTATGGCAGTTACTCTTGCTTCAGAATCCCTATTAAAATTAAAAACACTGGCGCACTTGATCCTTGATCTCCCCTTTGGTGGTTGGGGGGGAGACAACGAAGGATCCTGATGGGCCCAAAGTGCGGGAACCCCCAATTCCCAAAAAGCCAAGATTACAGTGATCATATAAAAAATAAAAAAAACCCGCGTTTGAAACGGGTACAACATTTTTGGAGCTTGAGCCATTTCCTTTTCCCTTACCATCTCTTTCCTCGTTTCTTTTAACCTATGATATGGGTTCTCATCGAGCTTTAAGTCACTTGCCTTTTTATTCTGAAAAAAAGACAATACCTTGCAAGATTTTTACACACGGGAAACCATTTGGGAAACCGGAAATAATGGGAAACGGAGTTTTTATGAAACGCCATATTCGAGCCCCAAGAGGTAATCAATTACATTGTCGCTCCTGGCTTCAAGAGGCAGCCTATCGCATGATACAAAATAACCTTGATCCGGAGGTGGCCGAGCATCCTGATCAGCTGATTGTTTATGGGGGCATTGGAAAGGCTGCCCGTAATTGGGAATGTTTTGATAAGATTTTACAAACCCTTACTACCTTGGAAAATGATGAAACCCTGCTCATCCAAAGTGGTAAACCCGTAGGGGTTCTCAAAACCCATCACCACAGCCCCAGAGTACTGATTGCCAACTCCAACCTGGTGCCCCGCTGGGCTACTTGGGAACATTTTAATGAGCTGGATCGAAAGGGCCTTATGATGTTTGGACAAATGACCGCTGGCTCCTGGATTTACATAGGAACTCAGGGGATTATTCAGGGAACTTATGAGACATTTGCCGAAGCGGGACGCCAACATTTTAACGGTAACACTCTTGGAAAAACCATTCTTACTGCTGGACTAGGGGGGATGGGAGGAGCACAACCTCTGGCCGGAGTCTTTGCAGGATTTAACGTATTAGCAGTAGAAATTGATCCCTCCCGAATTCAAAAACGATTAGAAACAGGTTACCTGGATGAAGTAGCTACAGATTTAGACGACGCCCTCAAACGAATTAATTTCTATCGCGAAACCAAACAGGCCAAATCCGTGGCCCTGCATGGTAACATCGCTACCGTAATCTGGCAATTAATTGACCGCAACTTTGTTCCCGACATAGTAACCGATCAGACTTCGGCTCACGACCCGATGAACGGATACATTCCTGAAGGTTACTCTGTGGAAACAGCCCAAGAATTAAGACAAAACCGACCTCAAGCCTATCTCGACTTAGTTTACCAAAGTATGGCCAAACATGTTCGGGGTATTTTGCGTCTCAAAGATTTAGGTGCCATCGCCTTTGATTATGGTAACAATCTGAGGGCTCAAGCCAAACAAGCAGGGGTAGAAAATGCTTTTGCCTATCCCGGGTTTGTTCCGGCCTATATTAGACCACTATTTTGTTTAGGGGCCGGTCCTTTTCGATGGGTTGCCTTAAGTGGAGATCCCGAAGACATTTACACCACAGACCAGGCCATCCTGGAGTTGTTTCCCCACAAAAAGGAACTACATCGTTGGATTGCCATGGCCCAAAAACGCATCCGATTTCAAGGCCTACCTGCGCGTATCTGCTGGCTAGAATATGGAGAACGAGCGTTGGCTGGCAAAGTCTTCAATGATTTAGTGGCCCAAGGGCGGGTTAAAGCTCCTATCGTCATTGGTAGGGATCACCTGGATTGCGGCAGTGTCGCTAGCCCCAACCGTGAAACCGAAGGAATGAAGGATGGATCCGATGCGGTTAGTGACTGGCCGTTACTCAATGCCTTGGTCAACACAGCGAGTGGGGCCACTTGGGTCAGCTTTCATCACGGGGGTGGGGTAGGCATGGGTTATAGCCAACATGCTGGGCAGGTCATCGTAGCCGATGGGTCAGAGGAAGCACGATTACGACTAGAACGGGTTTTAACCAATGATCCGGCCTTAGGTGTTTTGCGCCACATGGACGCTGGTTACGAATTAGCCAAGCAAACAGCCCTCAATCGTGGTATTAGGGTTTTATGGTAACGGATTTTAGGTAACAGTTTTTACAGTAACAATAACATGGTAATGGAATATCGGTGGCCCACTCCCCTAAAAAAAGGAATATTCCTTAAACGTTACCAACGGTTCCTCGCTGAGATTGAATGGGAGGGACAAACCATAATGGCCCATGTGCCCAACACCGGATCTTTATTGGGTCTGCTCAACTCGGGATGTGAAGCCCTGATTGAACAAAAAGTCTCTGTTAAGAAAAAACCCTCTGCTGCCAATAAACTTTCTTGGTCTTTAAAGGCCCTAAAATCTCAAGAAGGAACCTGGGTGGGGGTTGACACCCAAGTACCTCATTACCTTCTAAAAATAGCCCTAACCCAATACCCAAACCTGATCCACCCCCACCTCCTGGATTTTAAAACGGAAGTTCCAGTAAGCTCAGATACCCGATTTGATGGATGGTATCGATTAGCTTCCGGAGAAGAAGGCTTTATAGAAGTCAAAAACGTTACTTTGGGGCAAATGGACCCCACCTTGAAAATCATGGTGGCCCATTTTCCCGACGCCCCCACTTCTCGTGGCCTTAAACACCTCAAAACGCTGATGGAATTGAAGTCAAAAGGTTACCAATGCCAATTAATCCTTATGGCCCAAAGAAGCGATGTTAATGCCTTTTCGCCAAGCCATCATATTGATCCTCAATGGAGTGCCGCCTTTTACCGCGCCCGCCATCAGGGAATACAGGTTAAATGTTGGTCCTTCTCCGTTGATCATCATGGAGTAACTCTGCGAAATTCGGACATTCCTATTAAGTAACCATAGAAAACCAATGTTCCAAAAGGTGCTGTTTTGTACTCAAGCCGCCCAATAAATCCCTTCCAAAAGAGCCTCCCCCCAAGTGGTGTCAAAACGCACGCCTCGCCTGGTCATAAGCTTGCTTCACATCGGTTAGGTTCGGTGGGGGGAACGGATTTCTCCCATTAACCGAAAAATAAGAAAGGAGGGTCTTATGACACAAGAACCGTTTTATTCAGAGCTGGAGGTGATTTCTCGGGTCTTAAGCGGACAAATTGAGGCCTATTCTTGGATTGTTAAGCGTTATAAGACCCCCCTATTTCGCCTCGGCCTGAAAATGACGGGGGATTTGGCCATGGTGGATGATGTGGTTCAAGAAACATTTATCAAAGCGTATCAAAAGTTAGGCACCTTTGCCGGTCGCTCAAGCTTTAAGAGTTGGCTCTATCAAATATTTATGAACACCCTTCGTAATTTTTTGCGTAAAAAACCAGTGATACCTCTGGAAAAATGTGTCCTTAAATATCAGGATCCTATGCTAAATAAACTCCATCATCAACAAATCGCCAATATTTTAGAGGAGGCTATTCAACAACTACCACCCCGCCAAAAAATGGCCGTTACCTTACGCATTTATGAAGACCTGTCTTTTGAAGAAATCGCCTACATCATGGGAAGTCCCTATGATACTGCAAAAGCCAACTTCCGCCACGGGTTGCTCAAACTCAAAACGGTTCTTGAGAAGCATGGTAACATACTAAATAGCTTAGAAGATCCTGAACCTGTGGTGCATGACGTTTTTTATCATTTAGAGGAGGGAGAGGTAATTTAAGATACAGAACCAAATGGGCAAAGTAAGTAAACGAACAAACACCGTTATAATAATGTTATAAGCAATACATTATAAGCAATACATATAAGAAAGGAGCGTAATATGAAAAAACCAACACCAACCTTTACTGAATTAAAACTGTGGCAGCACGATGAGGACTTGTTGCAAAAAGAGATTCAGGAACGCCTAAGAATGGCCAATCGCCTAGAAAACGATCCGCAGTTGCCAACTGAAGATTGGTTCGAAGCGTGGCATGACAAGGTAATGAAAAAAATACAGGCATTAACACAGCAAGAGTCCTCTACTGCAAGATCCCATTCCACGCAGTCCCCTGATTAAACAGGGTTATTGCCTTTCTCCTTCGTCCTCGCTGAAATCGTTTTTTTAAAAATGTTGCCATTTTAAGAATAACGTTACATGGTCTTAGGGATGAAGGCCTTATTTGCAGGTAGCTTTGATCCCTTTCATAACGGTCATCTCCACATTGTTCATCGAGCCAGTCGCTTATTTAGCGAGCTACACGTCATTGTAGGTCAAGCTCCGGATAAGCAATCGCTAATTCCCTTTACTGAAAGACCCCATTTAATCCGTGAAGTGGTACATCATTATTCTAATGTTACCGTTAGCTCTCATACCGGATTGATCGTTGATTACGCCCGCCGCAACCACATCCACATTCTGGTACGGGGCCTACGTCTTTTATCCGACATTGAGTATGAGCAAAGTATGGCCTGGCATAATAAGATGCTTGATCAATCAATAGAAACCGTATTCCTGATGAGTGATCTAGAATATCGTTTTATCTCCTCCCGAGGGATTAAGGAGTTAATCAAACATGGGCAGGATATCTCTTTTTTTGTGCCACCCTCCATACATGATTGGATTAAAAATCATGGGCGTCAGAAACCTTAGTCTTTAATTTGTGATCAATAACAAAATGTTATTTCATCAATATGAAGCATTCCCTATTTTTTTCAAAATCTCCTTTAAGTGAAGTACTAAGTGTGCTTTATTCTTTGTAACTATTGTCATTTGGCATTTTCAATGGTAGCACTAGGCCCTTAGCTGGCCCCCATATTGAATGCAAGTGGAGGAGGAAATATATGACTCAAAGCCCATCAATCACAAAGGCCTTGGGACACATGATCGTGATGCCGTTATTCCTTATCGTCTTGTCTTTGGTATTCCCACAACTCTCCCTGGCCATGCCCCAAATTGGCGACCGTGCTATTTTCGAAGTGATCTTTCAAAGTTATGATGGCACTTTTGAAAAATACACTCAGATTTTAGAAATTATCGACATGGATGAAGAGCACGTTTTGGTCAGTAACACTTTAATAGACTTAAATCGCAAAACTACCAGAAATATTACAGAGGTGGAACATCGCGATAGTTTACCTACCACCCAAATGATCCAAGATCTTCTCAAAGATTGCCAAAAAAATGGCCATCAGCTTGTCTCTGTATCAATTCAATCAGAAATCGTGCCCGCTTGTTTTATGGAAGACCCATCTCGCTCATTTGCATCGTGGTATGGTCTTGTTCCATTTGGAGTTGTTAAACAGGTATCAACAGACCAAGAAGGAAACACGGTAACATTTATTTTAAAAAAATATTCATTCGGTGTAGCACCTTAAAAGAACAAACACATACAAAAACTCCTTGATATGGAGGAATAACCTAATTCCATCTTAAGGAGGCATCTGATATCGTTATGCTACAGAAACGAATCCTACTAATTCTTGCGGGCCTATTTCTCTTCTTACCTTGTTTGTTACCAGAGCAAGGTGGCGCCTCTCATCAAATATCGACCATTGAGGAACTTGGAAAACAGCTATTCTTTGATCCCATTCTATCGGGTAACAATTTAATATCGTGTGCTAGCTGTCATAATCCCCAAAAAGGCTGGAGCGATGGACTGCCCTTAGCGCGAGGTTTTAATGGTGCAACCCTTTCTCGCCGTACACCCACTTTAATCAATGTTGGGTTACAACAAAAGTATTTCTGTGGGACGGAAGGGCTCATTCTCTTGAGGAACAGGCCAGGGGACCTATCACCAACCATAAGGAAATGAATCTTCCCCCACGTAAGCTAGAAATAAAATTAAATCGTCATCCTT
>JANWYU010000198.1 GCA_025055135.1 Pseudobdellovibrionaceae bacterium
AAATTCCCACCTCACAAACCTTTTCCCAAATGAGTCCTGTGCAAAAAAAAGAATTGATTCAAAAAATCAAGCCAGATTTGTTTGTTGGCGATGGCACCAACGATCTTTTAGCAATGCAAGAAGCCCCGCTGAGTATCGCCATGGGTAACGCCAGCATTGAGGCTCAAAAAGCAAGTCAAATCATAATGATGCATAATAACTTATCCGCTTTAGATGATCTTTTTGAGCTTTCGAAAAACATTATGATTTTGTTAAGGAGGAATTTAACAATCGCTGTTACCTATAACATTCTAGCAGCCGCTGCTGCTTTATCAGGAATCATAGGACCTTTTGAAGCGGCGGTTTTAATGCCATTATCTTCTACTCTCTTGTTACTATCCACGTATTTTAAAACTAAATGGCTACGAAGTTTGGAGACCGGCCAAACAAAAATCATTCCCTCATCAACACCACCGGCTTTTAATGCCATAAAGGAGCACTAAATTATGGACGTTATTTTACTTATGATTCCAATTTCCCTGTTACTCTCTCTTGGCTTTGTAATAGCCTTTATTTGGGCACATCGAAAAAAGCAATTTGAAGGTATTGATTTGGAAGCAATGAAAATATTAAGCGACGATCCGAAAAACAACAACCTGTCAACAAAGGAGGAAAAAAACTATGCAGCAGGAAATACGGTACGATGATCGAATCGTGCGCCAATTTTTAATAGCCATGGTCCTTTGGGCTGGTGTGGCGTTTCTAGTGGGAATATGGGTAGCACTGCAACTGGCTAATTGGAAATTCAATTTCGATCTGGAATGGTTTACTTTTGGCAGGCTGCGTCCTCTTCATACCAATGCTGCAATTTTTGCGTTTGCCGGTAACGCAATCTTTGCTGGGATTTATTACTCTACTCAACGGTTACTAAAAACACGAATGGCCAGTGATTTCCTTTCCCAATTTCATTTTTGGGGTTGGCAACTGATAATTGTGGCGGCAGCACTCACCCTACCCTTGGGTATCACCCAATCAAAAGAGTATGCCGAGCTCGAATGGCCCATTGATATTGCCATTACCATCGTTTGGGTCGTATTTGGAGTGAATCTATTTTGGACTATCGCACGCCGTAGAGAAAAACACTTGTATGTGGCCATTTGGTTTTACATCGCTACGGTAATCACAGTAGCCCTACTCCATGTGGTAAATAGTATTGAGATTCCAGTAGGCCTTTTTAAGTCTTATCCAATTTGGGCCGGCATTCAGGATGCCCTCGTGCAGTGGTGGTATGGCCATAATGCGGTAGCATTTTTTCTTACCACCCCTTTTTTGGGGCTTATGTATTATTTTATGCCAAAGGCGGCTCAAAGACCGGTTTACTCCTATCGTCTCTCGATTGTGCATTTTTGGGCCCTTGTTTTCATTTATATTTGGTCAGGACCACACCACTTGCTAAACTCTGCCATGCCTGACTGGGCGCAAACCTTAGGGATGATCTTCTCTCTGATGTTATGGGCTCCCTCTTGGGGAGGTATGATCAACGGGCTTCTCACTTTACGTGGGGCTTGGGATAAATTACGTACCGATCCTGTAATTAAGTTCTTGGTGGGGTCGGTAACCTTCTATGGAATGTCAACTTTTGAGGGTCCCATTTTATCCATTAAATCGGTAAATGCTTTGGCTCATTTTAACGATTGGATTATTGCCCACGTCCATGGAGGAGCCCTTGGATGGAATGGGTTTCTTTCTTTTGGAATGCTATATTATCTGTTACCACGTCTGTGGAACACGCAGCTCTACTCAAAAAAATTGGCAGAATACCATTTTTGGTTCGGGTTATTGGGTATCTTGATTTATTACATCTCCATGTGGTCTGCGGGTATCACCCAAGGTCTAATGTGGATGGCCATTAATGATCAAGGTCAACTGATCTATCCAGATTTTGTGGAAACTGTAAACCGGATTATCCCCCTTTATTGGGTGCGGGTCATTGGTGGAACTCTCTATATGATTGGCTTTTTGATTATGGTTTATAATATGATCAAAACCATACAAAATAGAGGAACCCTTGAAGACGAAAAGGCTATGGTTCCCACCTTTGTATCTCTTGAACCCTCCCCTCAGGAAAGTACTCATCGCCGTCTTGAAGGACTAGGAACCGCCTTCTCTGTTCTTGTATTTATAGCTGTGTTCGTTGGTAGCGTTATCTCCATTTATCCCGTTTTGAATATTCATCGATACGTTCCAGTAACGGTATCAGTTGAACCATATTCTCCCCTAGAGCTTTTGGGACGCGATATTTATATCAAAGAAGGATGTTATGTGTGCCACTCACAAATGGTGCGGCATCTTGATTTTGATGTAATACGATTTGGTAACCCATCTAAAGTAGAAGAATCCATGTATGATCGACCATTCCAATGGGGATCAAAAAGAACAGGTCCGGACTTGGCTCGAGTGGGAAAAAAATATCCTGATTTGTGGCATTACCGTCATATGATCAATCCTCGAGATATTGTTACCGATTCTCTAATGCCTAGTTATCCATGGTTAGCCGAGAAGAAGGCTGAGTACGATCAGTTACCCAAACGCCTGCGAGTTATGAAAAGTTTAGGAGTTCCTTATTCTGAAGAAACAGTGGAGAAGGCTACGGAAATTGCCCGAAAAGATGCTCAGGCCATTGCCCAATCCCTACGGGATCAAGGAGTAACTGATGACAACTTAGCCGAGAAAGAGATTATTCCCCTTATTGCCTACCTGCAGGCTCTAGGACATAAAGTGAAAGGAAATCCCAATGTCTCGCTTTCTAAGTAATTATTCCGATACTACCGTTACCTTGATTGGCTTTGTTATTTTTTTTACTCTTTTTGTTTTAATCGTTATGAGAACCTATTCCAAATCCCAAAAAAGTGTGTATCAACGTTTGGCACAGCTACCACTAGATGAAGTTAAAAATTCTCAGAAGGAGGACGCACCATGAATCAAAATCAAGAAAAGCCGATGGAAGGCCATGAATACGATGGAATTCAAGAATTTGACAACCCGTTACCCGGCTGGTGGTTACTCACCTTCTTTGGTACCATTATTTTTTCATTTCTATATTATTTACACTATGAAGTCGCTTCCGGTCCCAACCAGGAAGAACAATTAAAGAAAAGTTTGGCGGCCATTGAAAGCTTGAAAAAAGGTGGTCCTGCCCTTGATGACGAAAAGCTATTAGCTCTTTTTCAATCGAGCTCTCCAGACAAAGGTAAATCTATTTACGCTGCCAAATGTGCTGCCTGCCATGGTGCCCAGGGAGAAGGCCTAATTGGTCCTAATCTCACCGATACTCACTTTATTCATGGAGGATCTCCCCTTGCTATGTACAATGTAATTAGCAATGGTGTGCTCGATAAGGGAATGCCTCCGTGGAAGGATCAATTATCTTTTGACGATAGCGTGGCGGTAACCGCATTTGTGTATAAATTAAAAGGAACTTTTGCCGCTAACGGACGTCCTCCCCAAGGAACCCCGGAAAAGACTCAGTAATTTTGGGATTTTTGGGGAATAGTTCCAATGACTCAACTCCAACCAAAATCCTTCCGTGATCGATTGGGAATGATTGATGAGAAAGGGGAACGGATTGAAATTATCCCGGCCCGACCTAAGGGCATTTGGGCTAAAAGAAGAACCTTGGTACACTCTTTTTTAATAGCCCTATTTTTAGTGTTACCATGGATTAAAATAAAAGGTTCTCCTGCGGTTTTGTTAGACATTCCCAATCGCCACTTTTCTATTTTGGGATTTGAATTCTGGGCCCATGATGCCCCCATGATTTTTTTTGTACTAGGGATAGCTACTTTAAGTCTGGCTTTGGTAACCGCAGTCTATGGGCGCGTTTGGTGTGGATGGGCCTGCCCTCAAACGGTATTTTTGGATGGAGTATTCCGACGCATTGAGGAGTGGGTGGAGGGAAATCATTTAAAACGACGTGAGTTAAACGCAGCTCCTATGTCATTATCGAAGTTTATTAAAAAATCATTAAAATGGAGCCTATTTGTTTTATTTACCCTGATCATTACCCATAGTTTTCTCGCTTATTTTGTCGGACCGGAGCGAGTGTTCCAAATGGTCACTCATTCACCTAAAGAAAATTGGGAAAATTTTGTTTTTGTTATGGTTTTATCCGGAATATTTTTATTTGATTTGGCTTGGTTTAGGGAACAATTTTGCGTGATTATGTGTCCTTATGGTCGATTTCAGTCGGTGTTATACGATCGTTATACCATTACGGTCCAATATGATGAAAGCCGTGGAGAGCCTCGCAAAGGAGTTCCGTTAGCCCAAGGCCAGAAAAACGGAGACTGTGTCAATTGTGGGCGCTGCGTTCAAGTTTGTCCGACAGGAATTGATATTCGTAATGGCATTCAGATGGAGTGTATCGCCTGTACTGCTTGTATCGATGCATGTGATGAAATTATGGAAAAACTGTCTAAGCCAAAAGGGCTAATTCGATATATGCCGTCGGTTCAGGGTGCACAATTCAAGCTGTGGCGCCCTAGAGTGATGGCCTACTTATTTGTTCTTTTGGCTATTGTTACCGGACTTTTTGTTGTTTTAATCAATCGACC
Source organism: Pseudobdellovibrionaceae bacterium (assembly GCA_025055135.1). Classification (GTDB taxonomy): domain Bacteria; phylum Bdellovibrionota; class Bdellovibrionia; order Bdellovibrionales; family Bdellovibrionaceae; genus JANWYU01. Next base: position 4,593 of record JANWYU010000198.1, read on the forward strand.
AAAGCTACACCTTCAGGTTTTACGCGCCATTGACGTTCCCTATTTTGAAAAAGTGGAGAATAATACCCACTACATTGTCAATTCCTACCGCCTGCATGTAAAAAATCAAACCCCGTCCTCTCAAAAACTTAAAATTACGTTCGTCAATCATGATGAAGCCCTTAAAAAAGGATGGAAACTCCAAATACCGGAACACATCCTAGAATTTAAAGCAGGGGATTTCAAAATGATTCCGTTTTTAATAGAAATTCCACGACATGATATTCCCACCCATGGTAGCCTATCTTTGGAAATTAAAGTAAATGAACTTACGAAGTCCCTCAATTTTCTAGGGCCCAAAAAACACGAGTACTAGGCAAGAGGGTTTATGGAAACATCTTTAAGCCTAACCCTTTTACTAAGCACCTTGGGGGTCGCTTTCATGGGAGGCTGGCATTGTGCGGGAATGTGCGGACCCATTGCTGCCCTTAATACCTCAAATTACGGGGCCATTTTTTATCAAGTGGGAAGGGCTATAGGCTATCTGACGCTAGGATCATTGAGTGGCCATTTAGGACATAAATTTTATTTAAGCCTCGAAGAACCACAAAAAAAATTGTTACCTATATTACTTGCTAGTCTCATGTTACTTTATACAATGCATCTTCTCACTAAAAATACGGTTACTTACACACTGTGGGTTCGCTTAAAAAACCTTCCTCCCAAAGCACGAGGGTTGATTTTAGGCATAATAAACTCGTTTCTTCCCTGCCATTTTCTCTATGGATTCCTTGCCGTAGCAGCTACCACTCAATCATGGGCTATGGGTGGCTTAATTCTACTAATCGTCTGGTTTACTTCCTCTTTATATTTATTTGGATTCTCCCATTTAGCACGCAACTTGCGCTTATGGCAGATACAAAACCCGACTAAGGCTCAGATCGTACATTGGGGTTTTTTTCTCGCCCTCATCCTAAGTTTAGTTGCCCACTACCTCCCGTTACCACATTAAGGGCACGATATATCGGTTAACTGGGCCTTCGTCCACCTTACAAAACTTTTTCCACACCGTTGCTAAAAAAGGGTTCTTATCCCGTCGATACCTAGTTTATATGGTTCTCCCTAATCCATTTCAAGAAGGCCCCGTTGGTAACCATGCCAACAACAATAACAACAACCACGCTCAAGCATCTACTAGTATTCCCTGTCCTGATGGATCAACCTGCTTGGCTATTCATCCCTTACAAAGGGTTTTGGCGTTTGTGGTCGATTTTTTTCTTTGGTTACCCATACTAAAACTCATCTTTTCCCAAGAAAAATCCCACCTTTTTGACCAGTTAATTGAAAACACTCAAGTAAATGTGGTTTGGGTTTGGGAGTTACTAGTTAACTTAGGAATGGCTCTATTATTTACCCTAGTGGTTTATGCCCTGCTATTGTCTTTTTTTGGAACAACCCCTGGTCTGTACATATTCCAGGCCCGCATTATTAATCAAGATACCAAAAAATATCCCACATTTTTAAACGCCTTCTTTCGCGGCTTTTTTCTGTTTTGTTCTTTAGTAACACTAGGAATACCGCTATTATTAACTCTCAGTCATTCCCGTAGATTGGCCTTTCATGATTTAGCTACTGATACCTACCCTATTGGTCCATCAAGCTTTGTATCAAACAGTCTCTTTCATAAATTTCGACCCTATATTCGCGCCTATTCTTTTTTCTTCTTTTCAGCGGGACTGTGGATCATAGTAGTGGTAGCACTCATCATTAAAAGCTTTATCGAAAAACAGCAGGTAACCCAACACGTCCATAATGAATGCTTTTATCACAGCATGTCTTATAGCTCCCCTCTAGAGTCTGAAATTATCGGTTTTTTAAACAAGCAATCTTCAAACCGATGTCTTTTAAAATTAATAAGCGAGGTTACCAAGACGGAAAAAAATAAGCGAAACGAAGATTTAGTTTATTTTGCTCATATGTTACTCAATCTAGATGAACCCGATCTTATAAAAATTTACAAAAAACAACTCTGCCAAAAACAATCACGCTCCTGTCATCTCTGGAAGTTATGGACAATCGACCACAACGCGCTTTCTCCCCATCCCCGCCAACCCAACGACCTACTCGAAACGTGGCTGACTATCCGCTACCACACCTACCGTAATGAACCAACAAAAATTTATGAGCTAGCTAAAGCCCTACCCGATCATCCTGTTTTTAATGAACTTAAATTGTCATCGTGGATGATGTACCATGAAGCAGCTACTAACAACCTCGATCTCACTCCCATCTTGAAATTAAACTTACACGAAGAACAGGCAGTCAAAGTACTAGAACTCATCTGTGATCAAAAGTTGGCTCGAAGCTGTAACACCAAATCCATACAACCATGTCGTGTTCTTTTAGAACATCCTCATTATTTTAGTTCAAATGATCCCCAAGAAACCATGGAAAAGGTAGCGCGAGGATTGCACGTTAATTATTGCTCCCAAACGAAATATCCCTCAATTGTAAAAAAATTTCTCTCTCTTTCTGGATCAGAACAAAATGACTTAAAGCCTTTGATCCTTCTTACCAATAAGTCTTGGCAAGAACTATCCGAGTTATACAGGAGGATTGAGAAGAAACTATCTCATCTTGGAAAAACCCAATTAAAAATTTGGCTACGAATTATTCAAGCTACGTACCATTCCCAAACCCAACATCAGCTCATGGTATCTCAAACAACAGCCAAACAATTTCAAGACTATTTCGGCGCTTGGTTACCAATCAACACAGATCGCTTCCCTGCCCATCAAGAGAAACAGGAGCAATAAAATGATCATTCCTTGGATCGACGGAATTAAAACCATCGGATTGGCTCCCCTCACCTGGTTACTGATTCTCATAAATTTACTTTTTTTTCTTGTTACCTATCAACCAGCAGAAGAACACAAAAAAATCAATGAACAGGACCTTCGTTGGCTGTATGTTATGCAACACGGAAGCGATGATGTTCCCAATGATAAAGATCTTCTGACTGCTTGGCAAACCCTTATGAGTACCAATCTTGTATATGAAATCACCGATCTTAAAAAACAAACACATTATCCTAATCCCATCGAACATGAATATCGTCACCAGAAAATTTTATCCATTGTTGCTAAAATCAA
>JANWYU010000201.1 GCA_025055135.1 Pseudobdellovibrionaceae bacterium
TGCTCAATGTGCGGCAAGAAAAGGGTATCGGGATTGTGGAAACTGTAGTAATGAAAAAGCAGACGAAAGAAATTTGTGTAAAGGGTGAGGCTACTATAATGCAGTCCCACGCTGTAAAGATAAAGTAACGTTGTTTGATAAGGGAGGACTGTGATTTTTTGGATTTTATTTTTTTTAACGTTCATGGGGATGGAGTTTGCGGCTTGGGCCCTTCACAAATATGTGATGCACGGTTTTTTGTGGTGTTGGCATCAGGATCATCATGTAGTTACTGGAAAAACATTTCAAAAGAATGATCGTTTTGCTCTTTTCTTTGCCATCCCCAGTTTTTTATTGATTCTCATTGGCCATATTCAAAATGTGATGTGGCTTTATGGAGTTGGCTTTGGAATCATGGCTTATGGAATTGCCTATTTTATGGTTCATGAGGTGATTATTCATCGAAGGTTGACCTTTCTGCGGGGACGTGGTTTTTATTTTTTAGCCTTGATTCGAGCTCATCTCGATCATCACAAGGTGCAAACAAAAGAAGGTTGTTTCAATTTTGGAATGTTGATCGTCCCCTGGCGTTATTTTGTTTGGGCCTTTAAAAGGCGTTTTCTATAGTTTTTTTTCGAAAGATTTTTCACTTTGGTACAGAAAAGATGCGGTAAAACGGACTTAGGCGTAGAGCTGCTTTAGGGCAGGTTTTCTGTTCTTAGTTTCTGCTATCCTTATATTGAGCAAAAGGAGGCGCCATGGGCCATCGGCAATCTCTATTAAGGTCACACCAACAGGGTGGCATCAATTCAATTGTGAGCGATGGTATGGGCATTCCATTGGGTGTTTTGGCACAGGCCCGTAGTAGTCTTAGAAAAAGGGTGTTACCATTGGTTGGTTTCTTATTTTTTTTAATGTTAACCCACGTGGACGGATTTGCCGGGGAAGGGGAGTATTTTTTGGAAATTAATCGCGGGATCGGGCAACATCACTCGGATTTGGGGGATACTTATGGTATCGAGCTTGAAAAGCATCTTTCAGATTCACATCTTGTTGTAGGGCTTTTTTATGACTACGAGGTGTTTCGTAGCAAGGGAGCTGATCACTATCAACATCTAATGGGCACTCAAATGGCCTACATCACTGATAATCATCTAAAGTTTACACTGGGAATTGGGGGGGCTGCTCAAATGGTTTCTCAGACTACCTATTTTTTGACCCGTGCCAGCTTTGGTTACCAGTACCTTATTGATCAAAAAAAAGATGTCTATCTATGTCCTTCTGTAGCTCTCGACTATTTCAATAATGAAGCCGAATATGCTGCTATGTTAGGGGTTCTTTTTCATCTTTAGCTGATGGTTAATTAAAATTTTAAAAGTGGGCTAGCCTCTAAGACGTTTTTTGGGGGCTGCCCACTTCAGTTCAAGGCATAAAAATTTAGTTCAGTCTCATTGAGCACTCAGCTCTGGTCAAACTCTCTTCCTCCATATCATCAGGATTATCCAGGAGCGAATACTGTACCTTTAATTGGTTTTCTTCAAAATAAAAATAAATGTGACTACTGCTCCTATAGTTTGGATCATTGGAATTTTTATAATAGTGTTGATATAGGTACAGGCGGCATGTTTTTGAAACAGCCCAATCCTGGCAAGTCATTCGGTGTTTACTATGAAGATAATAAGCCGCTTCGGTTACTTTAGTTAAGGATGTGAGTTCCACGGGTGTGTTGGCTTTTAGTGTGAGTTGAAGTTGTGCGTTGAAAAATTCCTCCATTATCTTTTGGTCAAACTCAAGTGCGAAGTATTTTTTTAAACCCACAGCTTTAATAACGATTTTATTTTCATTGATATCTGTGCCAGCATGGCGTTCAATTTCTAAATCGCAAAATGAGTTATTAGGCTTTATTCTTGAACCCTTAAAGCCTGTTATCTGTTCGAGGGACCCTCCTATCAAAATTTTTTGGTTCTTCTGGAAATTCCAACCCAGTATTTTGCTTAAAGCGTCTTGAACGCTTACCTTATTTGGACGGTTTCTTCCTTTTCTAGTTAAAGTGTCGCTAGTCATCCCGTTACTTTTTTCTATCTCTTGAGAAAACCCGTCACCTAAAATCTCATCCCCATAAGCTACGGAGCTCAAGGAAATAGAAAGGACTAACAGGCCCTGGAAGAGCATTTTTTGCCAGCCAGTTTTCGTTTTCGTTTCAAAGTGTTTTGGATACTTCATAATGAACCCCCTGTGTTTATGTTCTGACGAGGGGTCCTAACAAATTTTTTTTCCCTTACAAGAATAAAGTGGTAACGGTTCTGATTTATGAAGTGTGGCAACACCCGTGAATCTCTCTCTATTGAATGTTTCCTTATTAAATAAGGTTGAGTTTAAAAGAATTAAAGGTGGGCTTCATTAAGATTTTGTTAGGCTTTTTTTAAGCGGGCGATTTCATTTTGGGCGTCCTGGAGAGCCAGGCGGAATTTTTCCAATAGTTGATTTTTTTGATCAATAATTTCTTGAAGCTGATGGATTTTATGATCATAGCGGCGAATGACCATTTGGTGATGATCGATCATCTCTTTTATTTTCAATTCGGTGTTTTTTAAATCTTGTAGTTTGTGAGACACAGACTGATTTCGTTCTTGATGTTGCTGGGCAAGCAAATGATCATTTTTTTCCAAGATTTTTAGGGATGTTACGATTTGATCAATTTTTTTTTCCGTTGCTTGTTGTTGATGGGAGGAATCTTTTTTCAGTAAAGCAATCTGATCTCGCACTTCTTGTAGAGCCTGTCTCAGTTCAGCCATTTTCTGCTCTAACTGAAATAGGCTATCCCAACCGAGAAGACCAAGGTTAGAGGCCTGACCCAATGCCGTTGGAGTGTTGGGAGTGATCTCCATACCGAAGAGGTCCGGATTGATCTGCTTTTGCATTGACCGCTCCTAGAACGGGCTTTTAACCTGATTTTATGGTGCTTCTTAAAGATATTGTCCCTTACTTAGAGAAAGTGGTCAATGGCCAATCAGAGGCGGTGACTGCCTTTCGCAACTATATTCATGCCTTTCACTTTCCAGAAGAGGGGTGGAGCCCGAAAATGGTTCTGGACTTTTTCTGGGAGTGTCTGATTTATCCCCACTGGCAACAAAACCGCAAGACTTTAGTCTCAGAGTTACGTCAGTGCTTAGTTCAGGTCCAACAAGCTGGCCGGTGTGACTTGGAGTTAGAGCATATTAATTGGGATTGGGATAAGCAGTTAATAGAATTGCAATCGAGTAAAGATGCCCAAGAAGTAATTTTGCGTTTTTTACAAAAAAAACTCAGCGATCAGCAGCAATATAAAATTCGTTTGATCCCCGAAGCAGAGCATATTTATGGGATTATTCTACACTTGGCCACCCAACATTTAGAGGTACGAGTGTACGATAAAAGATTTACTGTGGAGTCGGGGGAGTTAATCCCTTTAAGGGACTGTTACCGTGTTTTGTTTGATGCTCAATTAAATCTGATGGAGGGATATACTTTCTTTTTGGAATTAGGCCCCTTTGTTAGGACGCGCTTTCGAGTGGTTAAGGGACTATGTGATTTTTATGCTACTCGGGGCTATTTGTTTAAAAAGTTTCAAGTGATAGCGCAAGAACCGTTAGAGATGATTCCTCGTTTGTACTATCGGTTAAAAAAAATTGAGAGTTTATTTTTGAAGAAGGAAACCAATCCGCTTTATGTGACGACTATTCACTCCCTCGAAAGGTTACTAAGACAGATCAAATTGCAAGAACCTCTAAATGCGAAAGAAACTTTGGATTTGATTGTGCAGGCCAAAAATGCTTTGGAACAGGTGTTTCCGGATGATAAGCTCCTCCATTTCTTAATCAAAGAGGTAGAAGAAAAGGCACAAGTCATTTCGGTCAATTGGAGCTTGCATGGTCATACCTTTCAAGAGGACAGGTCTACTCCTTCCTACAAGTCCGATATTCATGCAGCAGATCAAATGATTGAGTTATAACAAGACACAGGGTATTGATCGTTCATGCGTCTTAATAAATTTTTAGCCCAATGTGGGATAGCATCCCGTCGTAAGGCTGATCAACTGATTTCACAAGGCTTGGTAACCATCAATGGTCGAAAGGTTTATGAATTGGGAATTCAGGTAAATCCTGATT
>JANWYU010000229.1 GCA_025055135.1 Pseudobdellovibrionaceae bacterium
TGGTTCAAAGTGAATATCGGAGGCTTTTTCTTTGACGGCCCTAAATAATATGGAATTCACAAACTTAATCACCGGAGCCTCATCATCTTCTGCCTCCAACAGGTCAATAATCTGATCGTCACTGTCATAGGTTTCTACTTCCAGATTTTCAATATCTGACAAATTAGCCGTACTTCTTTCATAGACGCGATTAATGGCATCTAAAATTTTGGAACTAGTGGAAACAACAGGCACACTCGGCTTATCGAATAACAAACTAAAATCCTTAATCACCTGATACTGAAAAGGATTGGCAGTTAAAACTAAGATGTGATCTTTTTCTTCTTTATAGGGTAACACATAATGAGATTTGCAAAAATTAATAGAAATATCCCGCACCAGATCAGGAGAAATATCGTTAATGGGAATCTCTTTTAAAAAAGCAACGCCCAACTCGCGACATAGTTCAGCCAACACATCCTCCGCCTGTTGATATTCTTTAGACAAAAGATAATCACGCAAGCTAAGAGGAACCGAACGGGCCCTCATATTGAGCATCAACTCCACCATCTCTTGCGATAGGGAAGTTACTTTAGCCAAAACAAGGGGTAAATCCATTTGGGTCACGGAACTTAATCTCCTTGGTTCTGATCTGCTGGTTTTTGTTCCCCTGATCCTTCCTCGAACAAAGGAGGTTCTGATGGCTTAGGATGGGATGGGGCTAACGGTTGCTCAGCATCACGGGTAACCTCTTGCACGGACGCCTCAGCCTGAGAGGCTGAAATTTCATCCACTTTTTTCCCAAACGGATCACGGCCGCCCATACTTTTAATAAAATTTAATCGCTCATTAAGTTTGCGACCCAACATGTTGCGGGAATCTGATTCCGTCCGAATAATGTGAGGAGTTAAGAAAACCAACAAATTTGTCTTTTCTTTAGAAACACCGCGGGAACGAAACAACCATCCAATAATGGGAATGTCACCCAATAGGGGTACTTTCTGTACAGTTTCAATATCGTCTTCTTTAATTAATCCCCCTAGTACTGCGGTATCCTTATTAGGAACTACAATATTTGTTTTTATTTTGCGAGTAGCAATCGGTTGAGCCACATTCACTAACCCAGGGGGCGTTTTGGCGGTAGATAGCTGATTAACTTGACTCTGTAATTCAAGGCGAACTGAATTAATAGAAGGAGAGATAAAGGGCTTGATCTTTAGACTAATAGTAACATCTTCAAACTGGATGTTACTTTGCGCAGGACCCCCCTGCTGAGGAATCACCACATTCTGAGCAGTAACTACTCGATCTCCCACCGAAATCTCACCCTCCTGATTATCCATCACTAACAATTGAGGAGTAGATAGGACATTAGCATTAGAATATGTTTTTAAAAAGTTAATAAATCCCACAAGAGAGGCGATTTTATAGGGCTGCGCTCCCGGAACAGGAGGCGTTACCGTAATCACATCTTTAGATCCAAACCCAAGTATGGCGCCGTTTCCACCACTCGGAGTTCCTAATATGGCCCCCAAGGTCTCTGGCTTCATACCGTTAAATCCTGCCTTAGCCCCTGAACCGCTTTCATCGAACTTAAAATATCCAATTTGCCAATCAAGGGAATCGTTAGCTTTCATTTCCATAATGATGGACTCTACGTAAACCTGATCCCTTGGAATATCAAGGCGTTTTAAAAGATTCAAAATTAGCTCGTAGTCTTGCTTACTAGCCAAAATCACCAATGAGTTGGTATTTTTGTCAGCATTAATTTTTATGTTACCACCGAAAATGGCCTGAGTCGGCACCTGCACTCCTGCAGTAGGAGAGACAACTACTTGGGTGTTACCTTGCCCTTGGGTTGGCGCGGCCTCTTTGGCAATAACACCCAAGGTTTGGGCAATTTTTTCTGCATCACCATATTTTACATAATAAACATAAACCCCACCAGAGTCTTCCGGACGAATAGGAAAATCAAGCTGCTTAAGGAGAGATTTAACCCGTTCAATACCAGCTTTATTGCCCACTACTACCAACGAATTGCTGCGATCATCAGGAATCACCATAAAATATGGGCTACCCTGCCCGCGACTATCCCCCCCTGTACGACCAAATCGCGGTAACCCACTGGAAAAAGCTCCGCCCACTCCCTGTCTTTGTCCTTCACCTTTATTAACAATTTTGTTAACCAAATCGGCGATATCCTTTGCTTTAGCGTATTTTATTGGGATCACCGCCAACTGATCTTCAAACCCAGGAACATCAAGCTGAGCAATCACTTTCATTAAGCGATCAATGTTACTACCATAATCAGAAATAATGATCGAATTGGTTGGAGTATGAACCGTCATCTCACCATCTTTGGAAGTTAATGTCTTTAATTCCCGATGAACCACTTCTGCCGAAATGTGCTTTAATCCAATCACACGAGTAATCAGCTGATCAAAATTAGGGTAGTAAGAGCCAGTATAGGTTTCAATCCCGTCTCTTTGCGCATTACGAGCCATGCGAATCTTTAAAAACTTACCACTTGGCACCACAGCTAATCCATTCACGGCTAAGGCTGATAGAAAGGCCTTGTAGGCCTCAGCAACAGTAATTCGGGATGGAGCAATAATGGTAATCTTTCCTCCCACTCCTGGATCAATTATAAAGTTTTTCCCGGTCAATTCTGAAATGGCCTTAACCACATCCTTAATTTCGGCATTTGGAAAATCAAATGAATCAATCATCTCGGGATAGGCATCATCTGAAATCTCTTCCAACTCAGCCTCAGAAAGCTTTTGTCTTTTTTCTTTACTAAGAACACTGTTACCATCCCCAGAGCCGCCATTGGCGTTTTTCCCATCCCGCCCTAATCCACCCGATTGCGATCGGGTATTATCCGAACGAGGAAGTGAAGGAAAAGATCCTCCTCGGGATGGATTGGAAAAATTTTGCTCAGAATTAATGGTATTAAAAGAGGGACTGTTACCCGAACTCGCACCTGGGGGAGTTATGGCTCCCGGGAAATCCGAAAATTCCATTTCGTCAAAGTTAGGAGGAGGAGGAAAATCCTCGCTTGATTCAGGCTGAGCACCTACCCAAGAGGCCCACAAAAGAAATAAAACAATCAAAATTCCTCTTTGCATAAAGAATCCTTTCTTTGCCCATATCATTTAATTCGATATTCGATTTCACTATCCTGACCTTCTCGCTCAATCATTAATCGTATCTCTGAACTATTAATTAAGGCGTTATACATCTCAAATGCTTTGGTGGGACTATCAATTCGCTCACCATTAACCCCTTTGATCACATCACCCACTTTAAGACCCAACTGGTTAAATACAGAATCTGGTTGAATTCCCAGCAAACGAAAACCAATAATCTCACCACCAGGTCCTCGTTCCGGAATGGTAGCAGCCTGCTGCAAAAGACTACCCAAGTCTTGAGTGTAACGTTGGATATCCGATCGAGCGACTTCAAATTGATTGGGTGAAACTTGTTTTATGTTGGCCTGTGAGTCAGGGGCTGACTTAAAGGAAAGTTTACTTTGATCTTTCATTTCAATAAATTCCAAACGGTTACTTCCTAAGTTTCTGATGATGATTTTCCCCCTTTCCACCCTTTCCAATTTGGCTATCTTGTCAATGGTCTTTCCCACCCGTACTGCCAAAGATATGTTCTTCGTTTTAAGCTCTACATTGGCAATGGAACGACTGGGATCACTGTGAACAATGGTACCTATTAGATTAATGGGTAACCCTGAGGGAACCGGAACATTATCAGGTGAAGCATCACTTTCTGCATCTCCTTTACCTTTAGTTTGAAAAAGCGAAGGAGGAACTGTTCCATCTAAGGAAAAAATATTACGACCCACAATGGCGGTCAGAGGCTTTTCTCCAGGAATCTGCAATGCTCTTGATGAAACACTCGGTAACGGCGCTGGTTCAAAGTCTAGATACATGCGCGCTACTAAAATTAATAGATCGCTGATCAAAAATGCCAGCAAAACGATATATATTCGAGGTAACCAAGGATACAATTTAGAGATCACCATTTTGGCTTTAGTGTAACCCAAAAGCCAAAAGGCCTGTTACCAAATTTTCAGTTTTTAGACTTTTAGCTAGCAAAATAAATAATCCCTTATGATTATTTATGATTAAGATCGTTTATTGCCAGCAATCTCAAGCTCTTTAACCTTCTGATACCACTTTTCTTTTTCTTCGGCGGGTAACTTTAAAAACTCATCCACCGTCAATTTCGAAAGCTCTACCATTTTTTCAAAACGATGCACAAAACGTTGGTTGGTTTTCAGTAACGCCACTTCTCCATCAATGCCCAAGTGACGAGCTAATTGCACTATAGAAAAAAGCAGATCCCCAATTTCATGCTCCAACTCTTGGTAACCATCTGAGGATGCAGTGAAATGCTCAAACACCTGCTCCAACTCTTGTTTTTCCTCCTCGACCTTCTTCCAAACAGAGGCGGCATTAGGCCAATCAAATTGCACGGAGGCACTCCATTGTCCCAACAGATGGGCCTGTTTGAGAGCTGAAGGGCATTTGAGGGCAGATTCCACTTGTGGGGCATGACGCGGGGATGTGATATGGGCCTTTTCTCCTTCTCCTTTTTTCTTTTTTTCCTCTGATTTTATTTCCTGCCAACGCCGCAAAACCTCTTCGGGGCTTTTCCACGTCTCATTAGCAAAGACATGAGGATGGCGTCTTATCAGCTTTTGATTGAGTTCTTCCAACATGGTGGCTACGTCAAAGAGGCCCTTTTCTTTAGCAATTTGACATTGAATAATCACTTGATAAAGATAATCCCCCAACTCTTCAACAATAGCATCGCGCCTCCCTGAATGAATGGCACTAAATAGTTCATAGGCTTCCTCTAAAACGTAAGGAGCCAAACTGTAAGGAGTTTGTTTTAAATCCCAAGGACAACCTTTTTG
>JANWYU010000054.1 GCA_025055135.1 Pseudobdellovibrionaceae bacterium
AGTTTCCAAGGAGTTTTATTTAAAAATTCCAAATGGAGAGATTGTATTTGCATTTCTTATTCTGAATTTTTGATCAATATTTAAAATAAATTGGAATTTCATATAAATCAATTCAATGGCCGGGACAATAAAAAAATCCGCCTTTTCATTTTTTGAAGCTTCTCAAACTGCAAAAAATCAAATAAAAATTCTTGCTTAACTTGCTCATGGGAGAAAATAAAAATCATATTTAAAAAATTTTTGTTCCGTTAAAAACTTGCGGCCGGGCGAAGCCTTTCATTTTTATCCCCTGAAAATCATTAAGGGATTCTTTCAGGATCCAGGAATTTTTGTATTCAATCAATGTTTCCCCGAAGTTTATAATTAAATAGAGAACCTATACCGAAAAGCCTTAACAAGCGGGCATTAGGCTAAGAATATTAATTTTTAAGCAAAATCAATTTATATTTTTCCGGAAGTACAACTTAAAACCAAATTTTTTCCTAAAAGTAACTGAAAATCCAGAAGTCTCATTAAAAGCCCTTGATTTCCTTAAGAATACTGCCTTTACAAAGAAAGCAAGTTTTCCTGTGGAGCGCTTGGAGAATATACCACCATTTTGCCCACACCTGCCGGCGCCTGGAAGAGAAATACGGCGAACGCTTCCGCGTCCCGCCCATCCTGGAAGAAAAACTCCAGGCCGGGAAGCGGGGATTTTATGATTGAGTTAGGGAAAAACTAGGAAAGCAGCCATTCGGTTGTTCATAACTGGGATGTATATTTAATAAGCAATTAATATTTAAAAATTTAATTGCATTTCATATTATATTTGCATAAGAGGTAGCCCTGGAGATGTTAAGATTTCTTCTTATCGCACTGGTTAGCATTTGTTGGGGTATCCATCTGCCCGGTCAGATATGGGTTTACAAATTCCCTATGACAAGGGAAAACCTGGATAAAGGCATGCCGGCCCAATCCATAGACTTTAAGGACTTGCGCGGAAAATGGATTAAAATTAGGTGGAGCAAAGACCATAAGGAAATTCTGCCGGCGGACAGCGTGTGGGGATATAAAAACGCATAGGGGGCGCTGGTGCGCATTTTTAAGGGCACACATTATCATGTGGATGAATGGGATACGCCTGTGGTTTACATTGATTATCGCAAAGAATTTGTTATTTTACAATCTCCGCAAACAGCAATAGGGAAAGCACGCCTTATTTCATCCTTAAATCCTTCCGTTTATAAAAACTATTACTTCAGCAAGGATATAAATTCTCCCATTAATCCCCTGACCAAAAAATGCTTAAAAAGAGAATTTTCGGACAACCCCGCTTTTCTGGAAAACCTTGATAAGGAAACAAATCTGTGGAAGGATGTAACATTCAAAAATGCTAAAACCAACCGATACCTCGTGACGGAAATTTACAAAAAATCTAAATGAAAACAGAATTTTACTGCCTTTGGGCGCTACTTACTACGAAGTAGCAGCCCAAAAGAGTATAAGTTGGAAGGGCTCCCATCAATTTAAAAAATTAAATATTGGGCTTAGAAATTTATATATGCCCTTATATCCCTGTTTCCGGAAGGTTAAAGAACACCTAAAGAAACAAGGTATCTAATTTCCTTATGAAATTTCAAAATTATCAAAATGGTACTAATACATGATTTTTGAAGGCGTTCAGTATTAATCCCAATCTTTTTTAACCTTAATTAAAAATCTATTTTAATCTTAATTAAAAATCTATTTTAGCTTTTTTTGGACCGGGAACTACAACTCAAGTAAACAAACTAAATTGATAATCAATTTTAAGCAATAGTAAAAATTAATACTTTAAATTTTCTTAACGACAAATACCTTAAAAAAATTAAAAGTTTTAATAAAGTAAAAAATTTTTACTTTGAAGTTAAATTATTTGAAATCCTGAACAAAATCAAAAATGAATTTTTATTTTTGTGTTAGTAAATTGTTCCTATGAGACAAAATATATGTCTTTCAAAGCAATTCTACCTCGTGAAGGTTGGAATTGTTTTCATAGGTTGGTGTCTGAATTCATATTTTATGCATGGGCAAAACGTCGGAATTAACACCGATGGCTCCTCTCCAGATGCCAGTGCCATCCTGGACCTTAAGGCCAGCGATAGAGGGTTGTTGATCCCGCGCGTGAGCCTCACGAACGTAAATAACCCAAGTCCTGTATCTCCCCCTGTCGCTACGGGCTTGCTGGTGTATAACACCAATCCTTCTGTGACGGGAGGTAGTGGCACGGGTTTCTATTATTGGAATGGGAGCCAATGGATCCGGTTGGACAATAGCAACGGTGACTGGCGGCTTACGGGCAATGCAGGAACTTCTCCCGCCTCCAACTTTTTAGGGACAACGGATGCTCAGCCCCTCGTCATCAGAACTAATAACACTGAAAGGATGAGGGTCGCAACCACAGGAAATGTAGGTATTGGTATTAGTAATCCCACTGAGCGTCTGACAATTGCAGGTAACATTGGGATACAAGCTTCTGTGGGATCTTTTGTGGGCACGTTGGATAACTACAGGCTGGAGTTACGCGTAAATAATCAACCCACTTTAGTTTTGAATGCACCAGGTTCGGGAATGATAAATCCAGACTGGAGTATTCATCGGGGAGGAGGAGATCAAAGAGGGCTTCATGCTGTAGACCTTCAAAGCGCCCGTAGCTCATCCAGTCAAGTAGCCAGTGGCCAATATAGCGTTATAGTTGGTGGTCAAAACAATACAGTAAACAATATTTATGGTGCCATTTTAGGTGGCTATCAAAATTCTGTCTCAACAATGTATAGTGTGGTAGCTGGGGGCAATCAGAATTCCATTTCTGGAGCAGCGGGTTTAGGGTACAGCTTTATCGGTGGAGGGAACGGCAATTCGGTAACTCATAACATTGCAGTTGTGGTCGGCGGTTCAGGGAACCAAGCCAATAATGGAGCGGCTTTCATTGGCGGCGGAAGTGGCAATATAGCCAATGGGCACACAACTGTAATATGTGGCGGAATCGGAAATCAAGCTAATGGTAATTGGTCTGTCGTGGGGGGAGGTCAAACCAACAGGGCCGAAGGAATTTATAGTACCGTGTCAGGGGGAGCAGCTAATCATGCAGTGGGTGCATATTCGGCCATTGCCGGTGGTTATTATTTGAGGGTTGGCGATCGGAGTTTTGGATTTAGCGGTCAAACGGCTATTACAGAAACCAACTTGACTTCATTTAGTAACATTGCCGCATTTGTGGATGTGGACTTATGGCTGTATAACAGAGATAACACAGCCAGACAATTAAGATTTTATGTGCCTACAACAAATAATCTTGGTGCTGCCAACTACACTGCCTTTAGGGCGGCTACATCTCAGAGTGCTAATATTATTTATACTTTACCCTCTTCTCTCACTCCTTCCTCCAGCGTGGCCAGTGGTGTACTTCAATCGGATGCTTCAGGGAACCTTTCCTGGGTTTCACCAACAGCTCTTGTCGGTGTCAACAGCTGGTCAATAAGCGGAAATAGCGGTACTAATCCTACTAGCAACTTTTTAGGTACCATAGATAATCAGCCACTTATAATTAGAACTTTTAATATAGAACGGATGCGCATATCCAGTTCTGGCAATGTAGGTATTGGTGTGTCCACCCCCATTGCTCCGCTGCACGTGGGAGTTACTGCTCGTTTTGATGATAACGTAACGTTGGGTGATGCCCCCTCAGATCAATTGAGTATTAACGCCGGAACTGTTACTTTACCAAATATTCCTACAGGACTTACCACCGATGCCATCTTGCTCAGGGATCCTGGCACCAACTCGGTGAGACTCATGGGTCCTACTGCATTTATTTCTGCTCACGCGTGGTCGCTAACTGGAAACACTGTTTCCGGAATAAATTTCATTGGCACAAACAATGCACAACCACTGAGATTTAGAACTGATGGAACTGATAGAATGATAATTACGGAAACCGGCTTTGTGGGAATCAACGATAATAGCCCTAACGAACGGCTCATAGTGGGTGGAAACATTGGATTGCGCTCTGGTAATCCAACTTTCGTTGGGACGCTTGATAATCAAAGACTAGAATTGAGAGTGGCTAATCAGCCCTCTTTAATTTTAAACCAATCCGGTACTTCAGCTCCAGCATGGAGTATTCAAAGGGATCTTGCAGGAAATACAAGAGGTTTGCATGCCATAGATCTTCAAATGAGTAGAAATTTACCTACTCAAGTTGCAAGTGGAGATTACAGTGTGATTTCAGGAGGTGATTGCAACCGAGCCAGTGGTAGCTATAGCACAACGAGCGGGGGAAGATTGAATAGTGCCAACGCTGATTATACCGTAGTCTGCGGGGGGCGTAACAACACCGTAAATGGAGAATATAGTTGTATAGTGGGCGGCCACTCCAATTCAACCAATGCAGCATATGTTATGATCTATGGAGAAAATGTTCAAGTAACTTCTCCAGAAACCCATAGAGTTTATTTTTTCGGGGATGGAGTTAATTTTAATCCATCGGGATTTCTTGTTATAAACCGTTTGGATGGAGACTATCCCATTCATGTGGGCACCAACGCCTCAAACGGTAATGGCGCTTACTTAAGTGCAGGCGGTGTATGGACAAATGCCTCCTCCCGCCTTAAAAAGGAAAGGTTTCTTAAGCTAAATGAATCGGAAATCTTAGAAAAAATAAAAAGTCTTCCGGTTGAAGGCTGGTATTACAAAGGGACCAATGAGTTTCATATTGGTCCGTACGCAGAGGATTTTTATGAGCACTTTGGAACGGGAGACTTAGATAATCTCCAATCTAGGTCCTACTTGGCTTCCTCAGACGTCGCCGGCGTGGGACTTTTGGGTATAAAAGCCTTAGCAAATAAAGTTGACATGTATGAGCAAAAATTAAAAGAATTGCAAGCCTATCAAGAAAAAGTTAAAGAACTCCAGGAAAGAATTAGAGAATTAGAAAATCTCCTTAAAACTCTGAACAAGTAAGTGGCCAAGCTGGGATAAAATCTTTTTATGAGAACATTTTCTTGTGGAGTATTGAGTGGACGATCGCCATTTGGCGGTCGTTCTTTTTTTTAGGCTATCCACGGTGGAATATTAAACTTTGTACTTTGATGATAAGAAGGGAGGTATTATGAGGACACGAATCGAAAAGAATTAAACAAATCAAAAAACCGTGATTTAATAAAGTTAAAAAGGTATAAACTACATAAATTAAAATTTCCACCTTCTAATACTAAACGTCATAAGCAAAAGAAATAGAAAGCCTTAATTTTACGGTATTTACTTATAAATATTGAATTCTAAAACCATCCAGTAAACTAAGATTAAATTTAAGGCAGTAATTCCAATTAGTTCCGTTTCACAATTTAAAAAGTCTTACATATCCTTTTTTAAATTGATTGTTCTAATCTAATTGAAGTAATCCATATAGATCCTTTCCAAAACGTGGTGACCAACTCCGGATGGCTCCTATCATGATACGAGGGCGATACTAAACCATAAGGCTAGCAATAGAGGCCTTCTGGCGCCTTGCGTGAACCTCAGGATCTTGACGGCGCAAACTCCATCACGCCGCCGGCTATAGGTTTTATGGTGTGCCAAACCGACGTGTCGTTGACCGGCTGAAACGTGGCAGGCTTTTATGTTTGGCTGGGCTCCAGTTGGATGGGATTGGATAAGAGCAACAAAGGCGACTGTCGGCTCACGGGAACAGGCACGTCGCTGTCTTCAAATTTCTGGGCACAAGCGATGCCACCGACCTTCCCAACCGTACCAATGCAAAGGAGCGGGTTCGGTTGTCCAGATCCAGTACTATCCGTTTGGAATAACTATCACCCACAACGTTGTAAAAACAACCGGAGGCTATAGCACATTAAAGATTAGCGCCATAAACCTGGCTTCTACAGAGATGAGCGTATTCTTCCGGTGGCCAACAGGTTCATGGAAAGCAGTTTCATACCGGCCAACGCAGTCATTTTTGGAATTGGTAATTCTCTGATTACTACCGTAGCTCCGGATGCTGCGGGCAACGTGCTCATGAGCAATGGCACAACATGAATGACCGATGACGGATCCGGGCAATTTATAAGCAATCAGAAAAGCGCGGACCAGACCGCAAATTTCCGCATCACGGGCACCGGACGGGCCAACACATCTTTTCAGTCGCCCCTGTACACGCGGGCGGATGCGGGCACGGTGGTCATCCGGCCCAACACCAACAGCACCACGGCCATTCAGCTTCAGAACGCCAGGGGAATTAATATTTTATTAAGGTAGATTCCATCAACAACCGGGTGGGTATAGGAATTACCTCTCCACAGAAACTCTCAAATGTCTCAGGATCATCCAATCTCACTGGTACAGGAACATACGGAATTTTAAACACTTCAGGGGCCTCAAGCCAAACAGGTAATTACAACATCAATATAAGCATAAACGCTTCCCAGGCTATTAGGACAGCCGCTGCTTTCTATGCTTTTTCTGATAAAAGAATAAAAAATCAAATTGAGCCCATTGATCCCCT
>JANWYU010000097.1 GCA_025055135.1 Pseudobdellovibrionaceae bacterium
TTTTGCGATCGGTTTAATTCTATCAACTCCTGCTCTACCTGCTGAATTTTAATTCGCGTAATCATTAAATTTTTTTCCAGATCTACCCATGGACCCGGGATTTCTACTTGGGCCACAGCCACACAAAGATTCCAAATACTAAAGAGGTTCAGGATCAACTGCATAGGCGATACCCTCATCCCTTAAGAATCGTAACAAAAGAACCGTTTTACGTGCTGAAAGCCCCCGCACCTCCGCAGATCCATCAACCCAAAACTGTATTTTATCATCATTAATCCCCAAAGAGCGCAAATGCTGGATAAACTCTTTTTTCTTTATTGGCCCTTCAACAATCTTAATCCGATAACGAAACAGCGTTGTTACTAATTCGTTACTATTGGCAAACTGACGAATCTCATCAGCAAATTGATTAGGTGACGCCAAACCAGATTCAGTAACACTCTGAACCCCTCCCCCTCCCAAACCGCCTAAATGAGATGATTCCTCTGTTACCACGTCCTCCGCACCTTGCTCACTCCCCACCGTCATATCTTTTAGGGAGGCATCCACGGAAGGGTCCTGGATCAGTGAGGACGCATTTTCTTCAGCAAAAGGATACGTAACGGGGTTTTCTTCTTCAGTCAGTTGCTGCCCCTCAACTCCACCACTATCAAAAATGTTTTCGTTAATTACCGAAGAGGATGCTACTCCCTCATCATGGGGATCAATTTGGGGCTCCATGGATTTTAAAACATTAGGGGTACCGCAATTAGGACAAATCACAATCCCAAATTCACCGCTCAACGGAGTCTTGCACTGCTCACAATTGGCCAATCCCTACCCCCCCTCCGCCCCCTATTTTTATCGCCCCTTTTTCAAGCGACGTCGTTGGGCACGATTTAATCGCGGCGCCTCTGGTTCGGAAAGAACCCTACGAGGGGCTTCCACATTCCCTGAGCCCCCAGTCCCAAGAAACGATGAAGCACTCGTTTCAGAAGAATGATACTGAACATCTTGCCTCATCTTCTGATTTTGAGATTTCAGGGCCTCAAACTGCCTGACCGCCGCATCGGGAACAACGATCTGAACCCTCATAAATTTTTCTACCACTTCTTTTTTGATGTTGGCTAAAAGCCGCTCAAACGCATAGAAGGCCTCTTTTTTATACTCCACCATAGGGTCTTTCTGAGCAAAACCACGCAACCCAATACCCTCACGTAAGCGATCAATAAACAACAGGTGTTCCTTCCAGCGTTGATCTATGGTTTGCAACCATAACATTCGTTGTACTTCAAGCAAAAGCGCTCCCAAACTGCGGCACTGCTGCTGATAGGCTGTACTAATAACCTGCTTAATCGCCTGCAACAGGGCCTGTTCAGTCAATTCCGAGAGAACTTCCAAGTGCGGAGAAACACCAAACACAGCATGAATAGCCTGATTGAGACTTTTTAAATGATCTAATGTTACCTCTTGACCCTCCGGTAACACTTGATCCACAATGGCGGACAGAACATCACTTAAAATATCTTTAAAGTCTTCTTCTAAGCTTTCCGCCCAAAGAATCTTACGGCGCAGGCCATAAACAATCATTCGCTGTTTATTCATTACATCATCATATTCCAATAAGTGCTTTCGTATTTCAAAATTATGGCCTTCAACCTTTTTTTGTGAGCTTTCAATAGATTTGGTAACCCAACGATGGGTAATTGGTTCATCTTCTGGAATGTTCAGGGTTTCCATGACCTTTTGCATGGTTTCCCCATTAAAAATGCGCATTAAATTATCCTCAAGAGATAAATAAAACCGAGATTCCCCAGGGTCTCCCTGACGACCCGCTCTACCTCTTAACTGATTATCAATGCGCCGAGATTCGTGTCTTTCCGTACCAATAATACAAAGGCCACCTGCCTCCACCACTTTTTTTCTTTCTTCTTCACATAAGGTACGCCATTTTTGCAAACACACCTCATATTCAGGACCCTCTGACTTGCCACACTCTTTTTTGGCCAAACCTTCAGGGTTACCACCTAAAATAATATCAGTACCCCGGCCCGCCATATTGGTAGCAATAGTTACCGCTCCAAAACGTCCCGCTTGAGCAATTATTTCCGCTTCCCGCTCGTGGTGCTTGGCATTTAAGACCTGATGAGGAATTTTTTCTTGTTTCAAAAACTGGGACAACAGCTCAGATTTTTCAATGGATGTGGTTCCCACCAAAATAGGCTGCCCCTTTTCATGACGTTGCCGAATATCCTGAGCAATGGCCCGCCATTTAGCCCTTTCATTTTTATAAATAACATCTTGATGATCAATCCGACGTACTGGCTTATTGGTGGGAATCACCACCACATCAAGATTATAAATTTTTTTAAATTCGGTAGCCTCAGTTTCTGCCGTTCCTGTCATTCCTGCTAACTTTTTGTAAAGGCGGAAATAATTTTGAAAGGTAATACTCGCTAAGGTTTGATTCTCACTCTTAACCGGAACACCCTCTTTGGCTTCAATAGCCTGATGTAACCCATCACTCCATCTTCGTCCGGGCATTAAACGCCCCGTAAATTCATCAACAATAATAATTTCACTGTCTTTGACCACATAATCCACATCCCGATGATAAAGATGATAGGCCTTTAAAC
This sequence comes from Pseudobdellovibrionaceae bacterium, assembly GCA_025055135.1. Lineage (GTDB taxonomy): Bacteria > Bdellovibrionota > Bdellovibrionia > Bdellovibrionales > Bdellovibrionaceae > JANWYU01. The sequence continues at coordinate 2,616 of JANWYU010000097.1, forward strand.
CCTGGGAAATATGATGCAACAATTCGATATTTTCAGGATCATACAAATTATCAATTTTCAAAAGTTTCTCTACTAGAGCGTTACCCTCATCTGTTAATGAAGCTGATTTGGTTTTTTCTTCAATTTTAAAGTGCACATCCCGAATCAGCTTGGGAACCACTTGATTGATAATATAGTACTTTTCCGTAGACTGCTCCGAAGGACCTGAAATAATCAGCGGCGTTCTTGCTTCATCGATTAAAATGGAATCGCATTCATCCACTATGGCAAAATTCAACTCCCGCTGAACCATATCATCCAACGAATACTTCATATTATCTCTTAGGTAATCAAACCCAAACTCATTATTGGTTCCGTAAGTAATGTCACTGCGATAGGATTCCTGCCGCTGCCGATCATTCAATTCATGAACAATCACTCCCACCGATAATCCTAGCCACCGATAAATTCGCCCCATCCACTCCGCGTCCCGCTTGGCCAAGTAATCATTTACAGTAACAACGTGAACCCCATGACCCGCAAGGGCATTTAAATAAACCGGTAACGTTGCTACCAAGGTTTTTCCTTCCCCTGTCCGCATTTCAGCAATTTTTCCTTGATGCAAAACGATGCCACCAATAAGCTGCACATCATAATGCCGCATATTGAGGATACGCCGCGAAGCCTCACGACAGACCGCAAACGCCTCGGGTAACAAATCATCTAAAGACTCACCACGGCTCAGGCGTTCCTTAAAAAGGGCCGTTTGCCCTTGTAATTCACCGTCACTCATAGCAAGGTAACGCCTTTCAAGCTCATTGATCCGTTGTACTAAAGGAGCCAGTAAGCGCATCTGTCGCTCATGGGCTGTCCCAAAAATTTTCTTCAAAAGTTCTGAAAACATGCCTGTATCCTACCTAAGATAAAAGATGATGGGCAATTAGAAATTCATATTCAAATGGCTGCGGGCCAACTCGGTGACCTGGCGCCCTCGTGGGGTCTTTATTAAAAAACCCTCCTGCAAAAGATAAGGCTCATAAACCTCTTCAATGGTTCCCTTATCTTCTGACAGCGCCGCTGCCAAGGTATCTAAACCCACAGGTCCTCCTCCGAATTTTTCAACAATGACACTTAAGAGGGTGCGATCCATCACATCCAGCCCCAAGCGATCAACCCCCAATTGATCAAGGGCCTCACGAGCCAAGGAAGCGCTAATCACATTTGAACCCTTAACCTGAACATAATCCCTAACTCTTCTAAGCAATCGATTGGCAATCCGGGGAGTCCCGCGTGATCTCTGAGCAATTGGAACAAGCCCGTCAGGTTCAAAAGCAATATTAAGAGTGAAACAGGATCTTTCTAAAATTTTTTGCAAAGACCCCTGATCATAAAATTGCAATCGTTCCACAATACCAAACCGATCGCGAAATGGACCATTGAGCAGCCCCACTCGCGTTGTGGCACCAACTAGGGTAAAGGGTGGTAACTGAAATTTTATGGATTGAGCCGCCAAGCCTTCCCCCATTATGATGTCCAAGTAAAAATCCTCCATGGCTGTATACAAATACTCCTCAATAGCCCGATTTAATCGATGGATTTCATCAATAAACAAAACCGAGTAAGGCTTTAAACTGGTGAGTAACGCAGCTAAATCACCCTTTTTTTCAATGGCAGGAGCTGCTGTGATTTTGATCTCCACCCCTAATTCGTTAGCCAAAATCATAGCTAACGTGGTTTTACCCAGTCCTGGGGGACCCGATAATAACACATGATCCAAGGGCTCCTTTCGCTCCTTTGCTGCTTGAATATAAATTTTCATCTTTTCCTTTAAAGCATCCTGACCTGCGTATTCATCAAAGCTTTTGGGACGCAGCTGATTTTCCCAAGAAACCTCACCGGGCCCTGCTGCAAAAGGTCTTAATTGAGATCCCTCTGTTGAAATTGTTTCAATGATTTTTCCCAACAATCCCTCTCCTTCTCTGTAAAGTTACCAAGTTGATAATTCCCGAAGGGCCCATCGAATGCCTTCTTGTATATCAAGACCCTCAGGCATTTTTTGCAAAATATGATCAACCGCCTCATCCTTAAAACCTAAATTTAAAAGAGCTGAGCGAACCTGCCCATTCAAGGAGCTATATGCGTTACCCACATTAACCATTTCCCCCAAGGGTACACTTTTCGTTAATTTACCTTTTAAACTGAGCACCAATTGCTCAGCACTTTTTTTACCGAGCTTGGGTAACCGTGCCAAAGCAGAGACATCTCCCGCCTCGATCCAATTCATAATCTGGGTAACCGTAGCTCCCGACAGTATTTGAATAGCCGATTTCGGACCAATGCCATTGGCTTTGATGAGGTTTAAAAACAACTCCCTCTCTTCTAATGTCAGAAAGCCAAACAAAACTTGAGCATCCTCTCGTACTTGTAAGTAGGTATACAGAAGAACATCTTTTTGTTGCAACCCATATTTATGGGACACTTCCGCAATAGTAGACGCGGAACAGAAGATTTCATAATAAACATCCCGCACATGTAACCAGATGGCATCGGTAGTTAAACGCCACACTTGACCACGTAGGGCTACGATCATAGCTTTAATGATGCCCGCTTCCACTTTTCCTTTTCAAGAAGAACCATCACATGATGCCATCCAAGAGCTAGAGCGTCAGAACTATCCCACTGATTTTGCGGCGGAACTTGCAATCTTTGAGATAAGACCCGTGCTACCTGTTCTTTGCTCGCCCCCCCATAACCCGTCAAAGACTTCTTCACCTCTCGCGCCGAATACTCCGCAAAGTTAAGACCGTACGCCCCTACAATGCTAAGGATGACTCCCCTGGCATGCCCCAACACAAAAGCAGACTGGGGACTTTTACTGAGGAAAATTTTTTCAACCACTACCCAATCCGGTCGGTAACGTTCCACAATTTCACAAAAAGATTTCTGCAATCCCCCCAACCGCTCAATAAGCGATAATCCTTTGATGCCGTTATGTTTAGTTACCAGTGATGAGGTGCTACCCGATGGCTTTAATAGAATAAGCCCTGCTTGAATTACCGCAACTTGCTGAGTTACCAAGTCACATTCTAAAAGGCCAAATCCTGTATACAAAGAACCAGGATCAATGCCCATTACTTTGATTTGATTAGACACCGGTACTACCAAAACCCCCAACGCCTCGTTCCGTTTCGTTAAGTTGAGAAACAAGGTTCCACTGCAGCTGACATACTGGCATTAACACAAGCTGAGCTAAGCGATCTTGATCTTTAATGGCAATTACTTCTTGACCAAGGTTAATCACCAAAATTTTAATTTCCCCTCGATAATCAGCATCAATGGTCCCAGGAGCATTTAAAATGGTAAGACCTTGACGAAACGCTAATCCAGAGCGGGGCCTAACCTGAATTTCATACCCTGGTGGTATTTCTACCGTTAAGCCTGTAGGTACTAACGCTCGCTCCATAGGTTTTAAAAAAATGGACTCCCCCATTAACTGAGCCCTCACATCGCAACCACTCGCCCAACGGCTTTCATATTTGGGCAATTCCCCACGAAAATGTTCCAAGGTTCTTACCTTTACTGTGACTGGAGTCATAACAGTTACCATCTCCCTCTAAAATCCTAGCTACTCCCCCTTAAATTGTGGTTTTCTTTTTTGCATGAAGGCCTGCATTCCTTCACGCACGTCCTTTAAATTAAACAGATCAGCAAAACTCTCTCGCTCATCCTCTAATGCCTGATGCAACCAAGTAGCCTGACCTTTCAGTAACAGCCTCTTGGCCTGAGATACAGCAAGGGGACCTAACTGAAGTAAGGACTCTAACCGCTGAACGGTTTGAGGTAACAATTGATCGGACGCAAAAATTTCGTTAATCAACCCCCAACGCATGGCCTCTTCTGCATTAAGCCTTCTACCAGTGAGAATCATCTCATAAGCCTTGGAAGGACCTATTTTTTGAACCAATCGCGCCGTTCCTCCAAAACCCGGTATCAAACCTAACCCCACTTCAGGTAACCCAAAGACCGCATTAGGAGTTGCCCAAATCCAATCACAAGCAAGGGCCAGTTCTAGTCCCCCTCCCAAAGCATAACCATTCACAGCTGCTACCACCGGTACCGGCAAATGAGCAAGCTTATTAAAAACCTCCTGCCCCCTTTGGGAGAAACTCAACGCCTCACTGGCACTTAACTGGGCCATCTGTTTAATATCGGCTCCGGCAACAAAAGCCTTAGAACCTTCTCCGGTAACCACCACTGCCCGTATTACACGCGGCACTTCCTGAACCAATGAATCAAGCACCTCATCTAAACGATCCAAAACTTCGCGATTAAGAGCATTCAAGCTCTCCGGACGGCGAATGGTAACCACACTAAAAGCTCCGTGATTTACTTTTTCGACCAACATAGCCTTTTTCCTTTTTTTCCTCTTCTCTTTATTTCTTTTATTCTTTTCTTTCTGTTACTATTTCCTTTAAAGCCTCACCTCTTTAGTTCCCCTTTGACATATGGATTAGCCTTCATAGCGATAAACCCCTTTTTTCGCCTTTCGCCCCAACCATCCTGCCTCAACATATTTCCGTAATAAGGGAGCTGGACGATATTTGGGATCGCCTAAACCATCATATAAAACTTCCATAATGGCCAAACAGGTATCAAGACCAATAAAATCAGCAAGAGCAAGAGGTCCCATGGGTTGATTGGTTCCTAACTTCATTGCTTGATCAATATCCTCTGGAGACCCAATTCCCTCCTCTAACACAAAAAAAGCCTCATTGATCATTGGCATTAAAATCCGATTCACAATAAAGCCCGGACGATCTTTGCGAGAAGCAACAAAAACCTTACCCATTTTTTCACAAACCTGCTGCACGGTTTGAAAGGTCTCATCAGAGGTTTGCAAGCCACGAATGCCCTCGACCAATTTCATAATTGGTACCGGGTTCATAAAATGCATCCCGGCTACTAACTGAGGGCGTTGAGTAACCGCCGCCAACTGAGTAATTGATAGTGAAGAAGTGTTACTGGCTAAAATGGTCCCGGGTTTTACTATGGTATCCAAACGCCGAAATAAGGAAGTCTTCACTTCCAAATTTTCAACAACCGCTTCAATCACAAAATCCACGTCACGAAGATCCTCTAAAACGGTGGTGGTTCTAATGCGCGAAATTAAGGCCACTTTCTCATCTTGACTCATATTGTTTTTACTAATTAAGCGATCGCAAGAGTTTCCAATAGCGGCCATCGCCCTTTTTAACGCCTCTTGATGGGTGTCAACTAAAATTACTTGGTAACCCACCTGAGCTGCTACCTGAGCAATACCACTACCCATTTGACCGGCCCCAACAACCCCAACCGTCTCAATCATAAACTCCTCCTTCAGAAATCCTTGTTTGCCTTTTGTTTCAAGTCAAGAACCCCTTGTTGTCACATCCTATTGATACCATATAACGCATGGCAATCTCTTTTTCGTGATGGCCTTTAATGCACATTTGATTTTTAAATATCATCTATGAGGCACTTATCAGCAGATCTTCGATTGGCCTTACAAGAGGCGGAGTTTGGTCGCATATGCGCTGTTCTGTTCAATAACAATCCCAAACGGGCCTTCGGGTTAGCCTTTCTTATTACATCGCTACCCAGTGCCTTACCTCTCCCGGCTCCCGGCTATAGTACACCCTTTGGAATTCTGATTTTAATTTTGTGTTTTCAAATGATGCGAGGAAAGGCTCATCCGTGGATCCCCAATTGGGCCGGTAACAAGGTAATTCCTGAAAATCTTCGCAATAAAGCTTTAGAATTCCTGGTAAAAGTTGTTCAGTGGGCCGAAATACTGGTAAAACCGCGCTTTCCGGTTTTTACCCATTCCTTCAACTTAAAAATAACAATTCTCGTAATTGCCGGGTTGGCGGCCTTGATGGTGTTACCCATTCCTGGAACCAACACTTTACCTGCTTTTATTATTTTTTGGATTGGCTTATCCCTAAGCGAGGACGATGGATTAGCCGTTTTTACCCTAACAATCGTAGGGGGTATCGCCATCATTTTGTATCTAATTGCCTTGTACTACATCTTTGAATTAGGACTCAGTGGAGTGGGCGAACTCATCCAGTGGATCAAAACTAACGCAATGGTATTTGAATCTTAAATACTTCTTGGCCCATTTGATCCTTGGTCTGGTAAATGATCCGACCTCGGGCGTAGTCAATCTCAATGAGACCGTAGTTTGGCTTAAAATAGGCAGACCCATTTACCCTGAAGGGATTTTTTTCATCCATAAGGTTACTTTCTCTATTTAACCCACTGCTTGTGATTTCATACAAAAAACGTTTTTTATTAAGAGGCACACGACTAACTTCAGAAAAATGCCGATCTCCTGATAAGATGACAAGATTTTTCAAGCGATGTTTTTTAATGAGTTGCAAAAGGCGCTCTCGCTCCTTTGGAAAATTACCCCATTTTTCAAAACCATGCTGATCAGGTAACACTTGAATTGAACTTATCAACAATCGTACATTAGCCGGCTTCATAAACTCTTGTTCAAGCCACGCCCATTGCTCTTCAGATAGAAACCGAGCCTGGGGATCATCACTGGGAGAGTAGCGCAGTTTGGGATTGTTTTTCGCCTCTGGGTGGGGCAACAGAGGAGAGCGATGAGTGCGGGTATCTAAAAAAATAATCTGTAATGTCTGTGGCTTGTTACCCAAAATAACCGAATGGTACACTCCTTTTTCTTCTTCGGGGGGCATTACTTTAGCCGAGTTCGGCAAAAAGGCCATTAGTAACGATTTTGCTTCACTATATTCAGGATGGTGCCCTCCCCCATCATTAATTCCAAAGTCATGATCATCCCACACCCCTAACCAAGGTACTTTTTTTCGAAATTCAATCAGTTGAGGGTTTTTTTCAATTTGCTCCAAGTAAGCCTTACCCATGGGCTTGTCAGCAGGAGCAGAAGCATATACCAAATCTCCTAATCCAATGAACAAATCCACCTGATCACGGTTCAAAGCCTCCCATACAGGCTGGGCATAATGTTGATCCATACAAGAACCAAAGGCAATCCGTCGAATATTTTGGTTAATTTTTAATGGGGCGTTGGGAGATTTCTGAAGAATCGCTGTTACCACTTCGCTCAGTACATATCCTCGATTAGATGGGCTCTTTATCTTATCTTCCACAGACTCAGAAGAAACTCGATGTCGGCACCCAACAATCCCAATAAACAAAATGCTGAACACAATACACTTTTTCATGTAAATCCACCATGATCCTAAGTAACATTCTTTTAATCTTTTAAACATGATCGACCCTCTTGCCACCAATCTCATAAAGTTGATAAAAACCTAATCACTGACTAAAGTCTAAACAACCTCACGCTAACATAGATTGTTTAAAAAAAAAACGAATTATGCTCTTATGAAATGCGAGATAACCAATTACTAGAATGAAACTCTAAAAAATAAATAAAAACCGAACACCTCAGGCTACGGTTACTTCAGCTAAAATTCAGATAAAAAACCGATGAAAGTACTATCAACCAATTTAATTGCGATCGACCCTTGCCCGTAGCACTACTCTGTTTAACTTTTAGTCAAAATCAAAAATTAAATTTTTATAGCCATTTTTTAAAATGTGGAAAAAAGGACCTTTTTAGCAATACGAAGGTTTGGCACAAGATTGCATCAGAAGGAATTGGGTCTTTCAGGTAACAGGGCCATCAGTAAGCGCGGCCATATCAAAGGAAGTGGTATGGCCCTTAAGGGTGTGTTATGAAACGGGGTGTGTTATGAAACGTTTTTTTTATTGGTTTCTATTAAAATTTCTAACAATTTCCCACCGTAAAGAAATTTATTTCTATCCTAATAGCGATTCCTTTAGCCGTTTCTTAGTTCCTTTCATAACCCTATGGCTTTATTGGAGCTGTTCTCCCGTACAATTTAACGTTGGAAAAGATCATCATGTGACAAATCATCAACCAGTAAATGCACCTCCTTCCAACTCAGAAAACCATCTTTTGCATCCTGCCCCTGATTTTGAAGCACCAACATGGTATTTGCTAAAAGAAGAAACTTATCAAAAAAAACGTCGTATTTTCCAAACCGAACAGGAATCTTTAGAAAAGAATAAAACCACTTTACACTTTCAGGTCTACGATGCGCAAAACCGTCCCGTACATCGCCTTCAGTCCACTGATTTTTTGATTTGGGAATCCGATGTTCCCATCAATCAATTTGATTTCGACAGCAATTTGCAAATAAAAACAAAGGTAGTGGATATCGTATTTGCAGTTGATGTTACTGGCTCAATGAAACCAACTATTGATTCTGCCAAGCAGCACTTAATCCGGTTCATTGAAAATACTCGCAATAAAGGTTACCACACTCGAATGTGTACTCTAACTTTCGGTGACTATACTGTTAAAAATTGTGGGCGTTTTTACAACAACAATATTTTTGACCCCACCAGCGATGCTGAAGTTAAAGAGTTAATGAACGAGATAAATTCTTTAAAAGCCATTACTGGCCCTCAAAATCCTGGAGGTCAAGATTTCAACGAAAATCCCATGGGAGCCCTGATTGATGCTAGCAAAGCCCCCTGGGGTACCCAAAATTTACGTTACGTTATTTTAATCACCGACGATGGTTTCCTCTATTCACCAGACAATCAGGGATCCATCGGAAAGAAAGCGCCATATATGCATCAAGTTCAAGAGGCTATTCAAACATCTAATATGAAGATTTTTGCCATAACTCCCTCTCTTCCTGGCTACAATTTGCCTTTTACCGTTCGCGAAAAGGGAACAAAAGTAACATATCCCAGTATAGTGGATATGAGTGGCGGAAAACATTACGACTTTAACGACTTTATTGCTAAGAAAATTTCCCTAGATCAAGTGCTTTCAGAGATTCTCGTAGACGCCACCACTTCCTATCAAATTTCCTTCTTCGCCGACGAACTGCGCTTTGCCCACATTCCTCTAAAACAGAGGAAAATTAGGATCGAACCTCATCCCAAACACACTGCCTTAAAAATCGTGAATCTAGCTATTTCTAGCAATCTCCCAAGCGGCAGAGCGGAATACAAAAAATCGTGGAAAATTTCTGATTATGAAGTGTTACCAAACTCCATTAAGGTAACCGTGAATGGAATCGATGTAACCGCAGTCACACATTGGCGGGAAAACACAATTTATTTTTCTCAGCCTCCCGCTCCAGGCAGCAAAATTCAAGTTACCTTTCTTTATGCAAATTCTCGATTAAATTTCGACCTTCTTCCCATTTTCTGGAACCTCGAGGTAACCCCCTCTGATCTTCTTCTCTTTGTTAATGGACAAACCCTTTCCCGGTCTCACTACCAAATCGTTCATCCTGAACCTGGAACAACTACGCTTTATTTTAACGACTCCCTATTCACCGATGAACAATACTTTATTAATCAATTAGAGAAAATTGAGTTAAAAGTTTTTTTACGAAAATAAAAACTGAAAGCTTACCATCCTTTCAACTTGAAAGCTTCTCCACCCTTTTGTAGATCTTCAAACACGATTAATTCATAGATGAAATGCCCTCAAACCAGGCAAACCCAGTCTTGACAGATACTGCAGCAGGTTCTAACGTGACTTCGTTAACTAATTTTAGAAAAGGGGGAATAAATGAAAAAAGCTTTGGTACTAATCATAGTAGGTTGCGTAACACTCGTCGGATGGGCCTCACCGGAAGTGGGAGACTTCGTAATGTACACGTTTAAAAGAACACTACCAAATGGTACCGTGTTAAATGGGAACTATCGCAATGAGATTATTACGGTAACAGACACGGAAGTTATCTCTAAGGTAACCATTACCAGTCCTGAAATTGGAACCATCGAACAAACGGAATTGTTTTTAAGAGAATCTATCATGAGTAAAACTCAAATCGCTCATATATTGACTCATTGTGAAGCAAGGGGAGGCATCCCTTCGCAAATTGTGGTGGAGGGAGGGAGCTTCACAACATGCCAATTCTCCGTTGACAATGGAATCATTTGGATCGGTATGGTGCCATTTGGTTATGTTAAGGGAGCCCTCTTTGGAGACGACGGCAGTTTTAAATTCGAAGTATCAAATTACCGCTTTGGGAATCGTTAACGCCACCGCTCTATTTACACAGATGTCCAAAGCTCCGCGCCAGGAAGTTCAGATGCAATTTGTTATTGTTCAAAACAGATTAAGATTGACAGGCAAGTCTCTGGGTTTCTAGACTTTGGTCACTCTATTTATTAACAAAGGAGGGAGGGAATCATGAAAAAAGTTATATTCACCATTCTCTTGAATTGCGCGGCATTGTTTGCTTGGGCCTCGCCGGACGTAGGAGACTTTGTCGTGTACAAAGTTAAGCAAACGTTACCAGATGGTACTGTAATAGATGGGACTTAT
>JANWYU010000116.1 GCA_025055135.1 Pseudobdellovibrionaceae bacterium
AAATTCAATGTTACCAATCGCCCCCTCTTACCGATAATCCATCCCTGATATGGTAAGCGAGAAAAAAGTCGAGACAAAACTTCATGCATCCTTTGGGTAACATGGGATAACGTAGGTTCTTCCTGGATAAAATCTTCCTCCTTCAAGAACAAATCCCCTTGACGGTCAAACAAAAAGGCCTGAAGACGAAATTGATTTTTTTGCTTTAAAATCTGCGCCCAAAGGGCCCCATCTGCCCCCTTTAGTAATGCCTTACGCTCTGGTAACGGTAGATTAAAAGGATATTCCAAAATAGGAGCAACTTGAATATCAAATTGATGGATCTTTTCTGCCAAACGCTGAACTTCTCCCTCAAAAGGCTTGGCATAAATTCCAGAAACATTGTCACGAACGCCCCAAAACAAGATACGCCCAAAATGGGAAAGCTCATCCACATGACGAGAAACTGAGACTGTTTGCGCCTTCACACCACCACAATTTCCCAACAAAAACATTAAAAGAAGTGGTAAAAAATAATGGCCCGGACGGTGTGTTTTCATAAACCTGATTTTAATGCACCAAGTCCCTGCAAGCACCTAAACAAAGCCCCTCATTCAATAAATTAGACATTGGTCCTCCTACCCCCTTTCACCCCCTACCTTATAGTCCATAAGTCGAGTAGTCTTTTTGAAAGAGTTAGCACATACTAAATCTATGAAAATTCTCATTTGCGACGATGCAGGATTTATTCGACAAATTCTTATGGATGTTATTGCAACACATGGCCAACACACTATTTGGGAAGCCCGTAACGGCAAAGAGGCGGTAGATATCGCCACTCAGGTTTGTCCTGATGTGTGCTTTATGGATGTAGTGTTACCAGAACAAAATGGTATAGAGGCCGCTCGGGCCATTCGGGAGCAATGCCCACAAACCAAAATTTTTGCCCTATCCACACTTTCTCAAGAAGACATTGAAACCATTAAGCCTTTAGACACCACCTTTGACCATTTTATTGTAAAGCCCTTTACTCCAAATCAAATCATCGACCTTTTAAACAAGGGGGAATCACTATGACTCTTTTAAAGGCATTTTTGATAGCTATCGGCATTGTTCTTTTACTAAAATGGCGTATCAACGATCGTTCTATTGAAGATCACGCCTACGCGTGGATTCAGTCGCCCTCCGTTCAAAGTAGTCTTGAATGGGTTTCCGAAAAAACGTTGGCCATAGGCCGCAAAATCTCTGAGGGGACCCAATCCTTTTTGCACCGCAATTTTTGTGAAGCATCCCAAAAGCAACATAAAGAATAAAAATCTTTTTCCTTTTCAGACATCTCAGTGATAATCTCATGATGCATGTTACAAAACCCTGTTTCTTTAACTAAAAAGCCTTCGTGGCTTAAGGTAAAGGCTCCATCTGGGGAAACATATCAAAACCTACGGGAACTATTGCTCAAGTTAGGCCTAGCAACCGTATGTCAAGAGGCCCGGTGCCCTAATATTGGAGAGTGTTGGGGAGGCGGAACCGCCACCATTATGATTATGGGAGACACGTGTACTCGCGGGTGTCGCTTTTGCCACGTAAAAACAGGTAACCCTCATGGCTTGCTTGATGCTTCAGAGCCTGAAAAAGTAGCCTTCGCCGTCAGTCAAATGACCCATTCGCTCAACTATATAGTGATTACCTCAGTTAATCGTGATGATTTACCCGATCAAGGGGCAGCACATTTTGCCCGAACCATACGGGCCATTAAATCCCTATGTCCTGAAATGCTCATTGAAATTTTAACTCCTGATTTTCGTGGTCACATTGATTGTGTAAAAACAGTGGTTGAGGCTCGTCCTGATGTCTTTGCCCACAATCTAGAAACCGTGCCAAGATTACAAAAAACGGTTCGCGATCCCCGCGCCAATTACCAACAATCGTTAAGCGTGTTACGTGGAGTGAAAGAGCTAGATTCCCATATGATTACCAAAACTTCCTTGATGTTGGGATTGGGGGAGGATCATGAAGAAATTCTCTCCACCTTACGTGATTTGCGCGCCATCCAATGTGATGTGGTTACTTTCGGACAATACTTACAACCGACCAAAAAACACCTCCCGGTAAAAAAATTTTACTCACCAGAAGAGTTTCAGGATTACAAAAAAATAGCGGAGGATATGGGATTTCTTTATGTAGCATCCGGCCCTTTAGTACGTAGCTCTTATCGAGCGGGGGAATTTTTCATGGCTTCTGCCATTACTAATAAAAAAAAGGAGAAAGATCATGTTAACCATCAAATTACCTGAATTGGGAGAAGGTGTTACTGAAGGTGAATTAGTAAGATGGCTGATCAAACCAGGTGATGAAGTAAAGCCGGATCAGCCGGTTGCCGAGTTTATGACTGATAAAGCAACTGTGGAAGTGCCAAGCCCCATAGCAGGGAAGGTAAAATCTCTCAAATTTAAAGAAGGTGATACCGTTAAAGTTGAAAGTGTAATTGTAGAGCTTGAAGCCACTAATGAATCCCCAGTAAAAGTTGCAGAAACATCCCACAGCCCCACCCAATCAACCCGCTCCAGTGCATCGCCTGAGTTAAGCGGCAGTCCTGCCAATCAAGGCATGCATTCATATCCTTCATCAAATCCATCAGTCAACGTTACTGTTACCCAAGAACGAGTGGCTCACACCTACCAAAATGGACATTCACCCCGTGAGGAAATTTGGCCACCACCTGCTGCCTCCCATGTTTTAGCAACCCCAGCCACACGACGCTTGGCGCGCGAGCTTGGAGTTGATATTAATCAAATCGTGGGAACTGGTTTGGCAGGAAGGGTAACCCGTGACGACGTTTTGGCATTTCGGAGTCATTATAAGACCCATAGTCCTGTGGAATGGAAGAAAACCCCATCAATTGATCCTGTGGTAACATTGGCCGAGGAAGAACGCATTCCTTTAAGAGGTATTCGCAGAAAAATTGCTGAAAACATGCAAAATTCCAAGCGCATCATTCCTCATTTTACCCTTATGGATGAAGCAATTGTTACTGAACTAGTAACAATGCGTGAGTCCTTAAAGGAGGTAGCTGCCCAACAAGGTATTAAGCTCACCTATCTTCCTTTAGTGATTAAAGCCCTAATTGCCACCTGTCGTGAGTTCCCCATGTTTAATGCAAGTATCGATGATGAAAAATCAGAAATTGTTTATAAAAAATATTTCCATGTGGGTTTTGCAGCGGACACTCCTAATGGTCTAGTAGTACCGGTGGTCAAAGAGGCACACAATAAATCCATTTTAGAAATTGCACGGGAAATCCAAGACCTTTCCCAGAGGGCAAGGGAAAACAAATTAAAACCCGAAGAGATGAAAGGGGCCACCATTACTGTTACCAACATCGGCTCCGTTGGGGGAACCTATGCCACGCCTATAATAAATCATCCTGAAGTGGCTATATTGGGTATGTACAAAATTATGGACAAAATAACCCTTAATCAAGAGGGACAAATTGCCATACAAAAAGCAATGAATTTTACCATCACGGCGGATCATCGTTTAATTGACGGCGCTGTAGCTGCTCGATTTTTGCGTTCTTTTATTGAGAAAATTAGTCAACCTTCCCGCTTACTGTTGGAATTGCGCTAGGTTGGTTGCAGACCTAAAGGAAAAAAAGGAACTGAGAAGGTAACCCAAAGAAGGAGGATCCATGTTGGAATCTTATGATGTCATTGTGATCGGTGCAGGGCCAGGGGGTTATGTGTGTGCCATTCGCTGCGCTCAAAATGGCTTGCGTACTGGTATTGTAGAACGAGAGTTTCTGGGAGGGGTGTGTTTGAATGTGGGCTGTATCCCATCTAAAGCAATGATATCCGCAGCACACTTTTTCCATCGTCTGAAACACGATGCCTCGGCCATGGGAATTCATGTCAATGGTGTTTCTCTTGAATTTTCCAAACTCAAAGAATGGAAACAATCCGTTTGTCAAAGAATGTCCCAAGGTGTTTCCACCCTCCTTAAAGGAAACAAAGTTGATGTTTTTTGGGGAGATGCTCAATTTACCTCTGATAAAGAGTTAAAGGTGGTATCATCCAGTAAGGAAACGGTGGTATTAAAGGCTAAAAACTTTGTGATTGCCACAGGTTCCCGCCCAGTTTCGATTCCTGGTTTCGAATATGATGAAACCCATGTGCTCTCTTCCACAGGAGCTTTGAATTTAGATCAACTGCCTGACCATCTATTGATCATTGGGGGAGGCTATATTGGTTTAGAAATTGGTGGTTATTTAGCTGATTTAGGAAGTAAGATCACAGTATTGGAAGCAGGCTCATCTTTTCTTACTTCCGTTGTTGATCCTGATTGCGCCCAAGTTGTGGTCAAAAAAATGCAAAAAAAGGGAGTAACTTTAATTACTGAGGCTTTAGCTAAAAGTTACCGGAAGACAAAAAATGGTAAGGTAATACTAGAATATGTTCACAAAAATCGCACTGAACAAATTGAAGGAGATAAAATATTAGTTACCGTAGGACGCAAGCCAAACACGGATGCTCCGCTATTAAAAAACCTCAACCTCACCCGAACCGAACAGGGTTTTATTAAAACTGATCCGCAAAGACGCACATCGATAGGCCATATTTTTGCCATTGGTGACATTGCAGGACAACCCATGTTGGCGCACAAGGCATCCTACGAGGGGATTTTAGTCGCCGATGTGTTAGCCGGAAAAAACAGGGTTTACGATGCTAAATGTGTTCCTAGTGTGGTTTTTACCGATCCGGAAATCGCATCTGTGGGTTTAACGGAAACCCAAGCCAAGTCACAAGGTTACCCAGTTTTAGTGGGCAAATTTCCTTTTGCCGCCAATGGAAGAGCGGTATCCATGATGCATACCGAGGGCTTTGTCAAAATGGTAGCCGATCAAAAAAATCATGTTGTGCTGGGAGTCCACATTGTTGGACCCGAGGCAAGTAACCTAATTTCTGAAGCTGCCCTAGCCATCGAAATGGGCGCCCGCCTAGAAGACTTAGCCTTAACGATCCACCCTCATCCCACTCTCGGAGAAACCCTGATGGAAGCCGCCGAGGTAACCCTAGGCCATGGCATTCACATCCTTCAACCTGAAGGAACCAAGCGCTCCACCATGTCCCGGCCCATTCCAGAATCCCCAGGATGATCATTTTGAGGAGACGCTTTTTCTCTACGATGGTGGATTTTTGTCAAATTAACATCACAAACGGAAAATTAATTGCCTTTTAGAGTCTCTTTAACCTGAAGATGATGAGTAAACTTA
>JANWYU010000117.1 GCA_025055135.1 Pseudobdellovibrionaceae bacterium
GCCTACGAGGGGTTACTCAAATCAAACCGAAAGGTAGAAGGGATTGCGCAGGTTTCTGATGATCAGTTATTTGATGGTGCCATAGATTTTAGCAAGATCCGTACCGAGGATTTTTTACCACTAGCCCAAAAGGCATTTGAAATAGCCAAAGAGGAGATCGAACAGATTGAAAACAATCCAGAGGAGCCCACTTTTTACAATACTGTAGAGGCAATGGATTTATGCTGTGACGGCATAAAACAGATTATGCAATTATATCATATTTATTCCTCAGTATATAGTTCGGACGGGCTTCAGCAGATAGGGGCACAAATGAGTAATATTTGGAGCAACTACCGGGCTCGTTTTTTGTTTTCTAAGAAGCTTTATGAGCGGATCGATCGGGTTTGGCAAAGAAGAAATGAACTCAATTTAAATAGGGAACAATTTCGATTGCTAGAAAAAACCAGAGAGATCATGATCGCTTCGGGCGTGCAGCTTCCCCAGGATCAACAGGATCAACTTCGCGTTCTAATGAGCAGGAATCAGGAGCTTTCTCTTAAATTTGCAGAAAATGTTCGAAAATCCGAGACCCACACTCAGTTTGAAATAATAAATCCGGATGATTTAAAAGGGTTACCCAGTGATGCCATAGCCTATGCAAAACAGAGGGCGGTTGAGGCAGGGCGACCAGATTCATGGATTTTCTCGGTAAGGGATCGCATCTTATCGGTGTGGTTAACGTATGGTGAGAATCGCTACTGGCGTGAGCAATTGTGGAAGGGACGGCGCATGGTTGGCAGCATTCCTCCTTGGGATAACACACCCATTGTTTTGGAGTTAGTCCGCATCAGGGCCCAGATTGCTCGATTATTGGGCTTGTCACATTACGCCGAATTAGTGCTTCGAGACAGAATGTTGCGTTCATCTGACATGGTTAATGACCTTTTAATGACGGTGCATCAACGGGTACGAGGCAAGGTCAATGAGGAATTTATGGAACTAGAAAGTTTTGCAAATCGAGAATATGGACTATCTGATGAATTGCGGGAGTGGGATGTGAGCTTTTATGGACATAAGCTGCGAGAGAGGAAGTTCCATGTGAGTGAAGAGCAGCTTCGTCCCTATTTTGAACTGCATGCCACGGTTAAGAGGGTCTTGGAAATGTTGGGAAGTTGGTTTCAGATTCAGTTTATTCCCCGAGATGATCTGCCTGTTTACCACCCAGATGTGCGCGTTTATGAAGTTAGAGATGAAAGATCAAAAGAATATTTGGGGTTACTGTATTTGGATCTCATTTATCGTCCTAACAAAAGAAGTGGTGCTCGTATGGCTGTTGTGCGTCTTCCTGGGAAAACGAAAAATGGAGACCAGAAGCGACCTCATGTTGTTGTCGTTGATAATATCATGCCTCCAGCAAAGGAAAGGCCCTCTTTGCTTTCAATTGGCAATGTGAAAACATTGTTTCATGAACTGGGTCATGCCCTACATGCTTTGTTTAGCAAGGTAACCTATCAATCTTTGTCTAGTAGCTATGTTTCGTGGGATTTTGTTGAATTTCCATCCCAGCTTTTAGAAAACTGGATGGATCAAAAGGAAGTTCTGCTTCAGCTAGGGCGTCATTATCAGGATGGTTCTCGAATTCCCGAGGAGCTCGTTGATCGATGGCTGGCAAGTCTAAAATTTAACAGGGCTTTTTCTGTTATTGGTCTTCTATCTCGTTCAGATTTGGACATGGCTTTTCACACTATGAGCCCAGAAGAGGCTATGGCATTGGAAAAAATTGAACCTTTTGAGATTGCAGTGATGCAAAAATATCGACTCTTTCGCACTGAATATTTTGGATCGGTTAGCAAATCGTTCAGCCACGTGTTTTCCGGAGCTTATGCTGCTGGTGTTTATTCTTATCTTTGGTCGAATGTGTTAGAGGCTGATGCATTTGAATTTTTTGAGGAGAATGGCATTTATAATCAGGCCGTGTTTGATCGATTGCGAGAGCGGGTTTTGGCTAAAGGTGCTTCAGAAAATGCCATGGATTTGTACCGTGACTTTCGCGGAAGGGCTCCTCAGTTAGAGGCTTTTATCAGACGTTTAGGAGTTGAGTGAAGTAGTAATCAGTTTTTTATTTATGAGTATTGTTTTATTTTTTTAACAAAGTTTTTTGAAGAAAATCAAGAACTTCAGCACCTTGAGGACTGTCTAGGTTTAAGGAAAGGGTAAAATCTGAATTTTTTCCAACGATCTTTATTTTAGGTTTGGGTTTCGATTCATTGGTCTCCACACGGATAATATCCTGGATGTCGTCAAGTGATATCGAAAATAGATTTTTGCGGAATCGCATAAGCCTATGATATACCACAACAGTATTTCCCACGATTTGAATGCCCTCATTTAAATAAAATCCGGCCAAAATTATAATAATGCCAATAAATGAAAATAGTAACATTATCCCAACGATTATCATGAAAAAGAGAAATCGTAACCAAGCTGAAATGTTGGGGGACGAGAAAAAATCCAAATTCTTCAATGAAGAAAATGAAAAAAATTTAGTCAAACTAAGCCATCCGAGAAACAAACAGCAAATGCCAAAAACGGCGAGAATGCCCATGCCCCTCAAGGGCCACTCAGCCCAACCAAACCGTTGCCAATTTAAAAATAAAGGAAGATGATTTGAGATGTTTTGAGCTTTGGGATCATGAAGAGAAGCTACACTTAAGTTAGGTAACAGAGAGAGGATTTTATTTTTAACTGCTATTAGCTCGGAAACAGGACCTGAATGGTGGTCAATCAGGGTAACATTGCGTTTTTTATTATATAGGTGCTTGAAAACCAGGGAATATTGTGTTTTACTAGAAGACTCAACCGGCCATGAAGATTCCATCGGGTGGGTTCCAAACCCAGTGGTCCGATTCGGGAGTTGGGTATCGGCGGATGATTTTTTCGATTTGAAAACAACTTGGCTCACTGTAAGGTCACCGTAATTCTGGATTGGCTCTTGCCAGCTTGATTGGGTCACTAAATAGCGGGTGATTTTTTTTACAAAATCATGGTTCAGTATGATTTCTTCAGAAAGCGGATAAAAAAGTGACAAAGCCAAAATGGTAACAGAAAAAGGTAGAGCTAACAGGTAACTCCAATCCCGAAGCACCTCAATTGCATACACATTCCACAGGGTCCACGATACACCAATGACAGCACCCAGAAAGGCCAGATTGCGATTGATGATTTGCCTTTTGATGTGGATAGGAAGGGTTAGGGAGGCTAGCCTATCCTCAGAGTACCAGTGATCTCTTTTGTACTTCATTGCATCCATTACTTGGATTTTAAACCATTAACCCACCTTTGCACCAAATAAATTTCAGAATCAGGTAATAGACCAGCCGGTGGCATGGGGCGGTTTCGACTGCGCATTCGAAATAAGATAGTTTGAGCAAGAAGTTGTGCTCTGTCCTGATTTAACAGGTTCAATCCGCCATCTTGCCTGGTATTTCCATGGCAGGACACGCATCTTCTTGCAAAAACATTAAAGGTAGTGTTGGTGCCTACTAACATTTCATAGGTGATGGGCAACTGTTCGATTCGCTCTATTTCCAGACTTATTTTAAGGGATTGGTTAACAAAAGCTGATTGATAAGGTAGCTCATAAATGACTGAGCTATTATTTTGATTAAATAATGAAACCTCCTGAGTTCCAATTACGTCAGTTTCTGTCAGGTAACGAGTAATTTCTGGTACCTTTTTACCGTTGATATGAATCCAGAGGTTTTTTGTTTTA
Source organism: Pseudobdellovibrionaceae bacterium (assembly GCA_025055135.1). GTDB lineage: Bacteria > Bdellovibrionota > Bdellovibrionia > Bdellovibrionales > Bdellovibrionaceae > JANWYU01. The sequence continues at coordinate 3,755 of JANWYU010000117.1, forward strand.
AGGGCATCAGCACTTTGCAATTGGATAGTAGGCTGACGGATATTGAGTTGTATTTTATCATTTCGAACTGTTACTCCAAAGTTAATACTTAAGTTCGCGGGAATCAAACCTATCTGCTTTTCGTTTTTTAAATCCTGAGCAAGATTCCAAGTCAATCGGACCTCACTTGTGGGTAACTCATTTTCTTTAAATTCCTTTTCAGTAGTGATAAATGGTGCATTCATTGGGTTTTTGGATAACTGAAGGGCAATTTCACATTCTTGTTTGGTTTGCATAGCCTTCGTCCAACGGGTAAGAAGATCTGTAATAACTGGTCGATGTTGTTTCCCAGTTTGAGGGGGTCGATGCTCATCATTAATGGCGTTTCTGGAAATAGCCTCAGCCGACATACTACGAAAGTCCTCCCAAGCGATTGAAATATTTCGATCAGCAAATCTGCCAACGCCCCTTCCCCCGTCATAGTGGCAAGTACCACAATTGGTTTTTAAAAACGGATGAAATCCCGAAATAAAGATTTCAAATATTTCTGCATCACAGGATTTGGGTTGTAGAATAATCTCGGATTCAGCTGGTTGGCGCAAAACAAATTGGTTACCACAGGATTGAAATGTCATAGTTGGGATGAAGAGCGAGAAGGCTAAAAATATCATTCTCTTTTTTATCATAGTTACCACCTTAGTTATGTTTGTAATAATCAACCAAGGCCCTACGCCTCTGATTCACTTTAAGAGTCAATCAATTTAAGAGTCAATCAAAATAATTTTTTCCAAATCGTTTCGGTTAAACATATTTCTGAAGGTATTTTGAAAGTCAGAGACTTTATTTTGCAACGCTAAATAATTGAGCACAATTGATGCAACTCCTCTTTCTACTGATCCACCGACAACAGAGTCAAGAGAGGTGGAGGCTACTTGACCCTGTTCAAAGTAACCCAACTGAGTCTTTTTAAGACTAATGGAGCGTTGTGGGTCATAAAATATTCCCAGTAACATTCCAGCACTTCCTCGATCTGTGGTGAATTGCGATACCGAATCAGACTGTACTGAACCAACTGATCCGTCCGATGTTACTGCAATGAATACGGGACGATTCAACGCAGCAGCTGAGGCAAGAATGCGACCTATCACTTGTCCAGCCTCTTGGTCTCTTTGATCAGTTGTGGTCCTGGCATTTCCATGGTAATCATATCCCCCCAGGGTAATTGTTGAGGAACCGGCATTTCCATTTAGGGCATTAAAAACGAGTGCAGCCATAACGAAATTTCCATCACTACGGTTTGTATTTTGGTTAATTTGCCAAATTTGACTGAGACTTGTGTTGGTTAGGGGATCAGCAATGGTGGTTCCTAACCTTTGAAGTTCTTC
>JANWYU010000026.1 GCA_025055135.1 Pseudobdellovibrionaceae bacterium
ATTTTTTTAAAACCGTACTCACCCAAAAGCTCTTGAATGACTAATGAGGAGTTATCAGTAACGTTACTTTTAATAAAGACAAAAAAACTATGGGCAAGCGGAATCGATTTAATATTTTTTTCGGTGTATACCGTTTCCAAAAGGCCATCATACAAAAAGCGGCTGAAGTCCCTTTCTTCATCTTCTATCCAATAGGCCTTACCATAAAGATTACCCGCTCTACGAGGCCTTAACTGTCTTAATTGATCCTTCGGGAAAACAAAATAAAACATGATTATCCTCTGCTTTTCTTCATTACTTTTGTTTAGAGTATTCAGTTACCACCCATTTAAGAGCCTTTGGGTAACACTCATACTCCAATTTGTGAATCGTCTCCTTAAATACAAAAAAGTCAGAACGCATCTCTGAAGTAACTCTCACCGATTGCTGCAAAAAGATAGGACCCGTATCCATCCCTTCATCAACAAAATGAACCGTTACTCCAACCTCGTCATCCTGAGAATCAAAACTTCTGCGAAGAGCATTAGCTCCTTTAAATTTAGGTAGCAAAGATGGATGAATATTAAAAACGCGATATAAAATGTCTTGGCCCTGGTACATAAACGGGCCGCGAAAATAGTGCAAAACCTCAGGGGATAATAGTTTCATGTACCCTGCAAGAAAAGCCCATTCAGCCCTTAACTCCTTCATTAAGGCAATTTGTTGCTGATCATTATTAGAGTCTATATGGTAACAAGGGACCTGTAGCCTGCGGGCTCGCTCCACAACAGGAGCTTGAGACCGATTCGTCACAATACCAACAATCTCAACATTTGGTAAAGTCCGGCTATAATGTATCAAATTTTCCGCATTGCTGCCCTCTCCGGAAGCCCAAATCACAATCCTCGACATAATTCCGCTCCCACATCACCCCTGGAAAAGCCCCCATTAAATTGAATTTTCTTAATATATTCATGAGCCTTTTGGTATGCCTCACAGGGGTCATTACTAATAACGGTAACACCAAGAACCCTACCACCACTATTTAACCAACGACCGCTCATATGCTTAGTGATACCTGCACCAAAAATGAAACAATTTTCGGGCCATTGCTCCAATTGATCTAACCCCTGAATATCTTGACCCAATTTCATCTCCGAAGCGGGATATCCCTCAGAAACTTTTACCACATGAACAGAGTGTTGAACCCGAGGGCGTAAATCCCTCAACGGAATACGCCGATCAATAGCAATACTCTGAAACATTTCACACAACTCACCAGGATCATACAGGGGCAAAAGGCATTGCGCCTCAGGATCCCCTAGCCGGGCATTAAACTCTAACACCTTCGGTCCTTCATTGGTAATCATTAAACCGACATACAAGATGCCAAAATAGGGAGAGCCACACCTGTGTAGAGCCTCTAGAATTGGTAACACAATCTTTTGAGTGGTAAAGGTAACAAGAGTAGTCTCAGCATGGTAACGATATGACCCCATACCACCCGTATTAGGTCCTTTGTTACCTACAAGTAGCCTCTTGTAATCACAAGCAGAATCAAAATAATAAGCCTCTCGCCCCGCGCAGAAATAAAAAAGAGATACCTCTCGCCCCCTTAAAACCTCCTCAATCACTAAATTCTGATGCCCTTTTAAAAAGTCCCATGCCTCTTCTAAATCTTGGGCCGTTTCACATACGACAACTCCTTTTCCCAACGCCAATCCATCAGCCTTAAGAACCAAAGGAAGCTTCAAACATGATCTTGCCACAAAATCTTTAGCATCGTGGTAACTCCCCATAAACAAAGGATGCGCCGTTGGAACTTGTGCTTCCAGCATTAACTTTTTGGCAAAAATTTTAGAACCTTCCAAACGTGCTGCTCCCTTGGTAGGACCAAAGGCCTTAATGCCATCGCCCACAAGAACATCCACCAATCCCTCAGCTAGGGCGTTATCCGGACTTACATAAACTAATGCAATCCTTTGGCTTCGACAAAAATCTACAATTTTGCTTGGCTCTGGATAACTTAGCTCGGAAACACATTCAACTCTCTCTAAAAATTCCATCAAAGGGTTACCAGGAGCTACGAAAACCTTTTTAAATAAACCAGATTTTTGAAACACCCTGGCCAAAGCATGCTCCCTTCCCCCCTGCCCAATGATTAATACCTTGTCTTCAGTTTTTCCCACTGGAAAACTCCTTCCACTCTAGTCCTATTAAATTCTGATAATCCCGCTTGAGCTGATCTAACTGGGGGCGAATCTTACTCTGTTGCATTGGTAACATATCATATTCTAGAAGACCCATTATTTGGTACATGCGACTCACCCAATCGATCCATGGCTGCGGTAACCGAGGTGGCTTTTGGGTAACATTGTTCTTCCAATTACCCATCAAATGGGGATTATCTAGGGCCTGCCTCTTTTTTTCTACCACCTCATGGTACCAAGAGGTGCGCCGATATAAGTCCCTCAACACTTCTTTCGAAAAGGGGATTTGATCAAAAGTCAACCGCACTTCGTCTAAACCAATGGCATCCACCAGAACCAATTGGCGCTGATCGGCTTTAAAACCAAACTCAAATTTCCCATCCCATAATTCAAATCCCAAAGGCTCCCATGCACTCCTCAATAATTCGGCAATACGAATGGCCGTGAAGCGAATATGGTCAATAAAGTCGCCACCACATCCTAAGATGGCCTTCACCTCTTCTTCACAAAGAAATCGATCCTGATCTTCTAATTTAGAAAAAAATTCGATCACTACATTTGGTAACATATCTCCATGTTTTATATTAGTCTTCGTCTGGTGATTCCAACGCTCCACAAATGAACTCTGACCATGAACTCGAAAACGAAAAACCACCTCCAAAGGGAGTAGATAATTTTTGCTCTGGGCAGAACGATAGACCCATTTACCCGCCTGCTCATCGAAGGCACAATGAAATTTGTCAAACTCCTCGACCAACACTTCATGACTCAATAGAGACTGGGGCCAGAAAAGGGGATCGGTAACCAGCCCCACCGTAATTCCCTGTTGGGCCAGCCACGAATATAGATTACGATGCATCATCGCAAGGCTAACGCCCTTTTGGGGTATGAGATCAGGCATTACTCCCCAATCAAAGAGGGAGTATTGATCGGTGTAAGAAAAAATTAACCCTTGAGTAACACGCCACACATTTTTTACCGATCCTTGATAAATTAACTCGCGTAACTCACTAGTCATGACGCAAACGACGTTTCCTAACCTTCCTGATTCCCTCAACTCTTCTTATTTATCCGACTTCTTAAATTTCCAACATCTCCTGGATCCCCAAGGTTTATCAGAGTAGAACGTCCTCCCGATTTGGTCAAAACCTCAATTAAACCACGCAAAGCTGTTTGTCTTTCACGATGATCCACTCGACGAATCGCCCAAAACAAAGCCTGACGAAGTCCCACAAAAACGGCAAGACGTTTGGCGCGAGTTAATGCCGTGTAAATCAGATTGCGATATAACATGGCGTAATGTTGGCTGTGTACCGGTATTATAACCACCGGAAACTCACTACCCTGGGACTTATGAATGGTAATGGCATAAGCCAAAGAAAGCTCTGATAGCGCATCACTTTGGTATAAAACCCGTCTAACCTCATGACCCCCAAACTCCACCTCCATTTGGAGATCAGCAGGAAATACCCGCACAATGCGGCCAATGTCCCCATTAAACACCCCTAAATCATAGTTGTTCCGATTTTGAATCACCCTATCTCCCAAACGAAAACATCGTGTTCCAATGACTAACTGAGGCTTATTCGGACCTTCGGGATTCATCTCTCTTTGTAGCACCTCATTTAAATTGTGAACGCCCAAGCTACCCCGTACCTGAGGGGAAAGCACCTGAACCTCCACCGAACGGCCCAGCCACTGTGGAATGGTTTTCGTCATAAGCCGCACCACCGTATCCAAGGCTGTCATTCCAAAATGGATCGTGCTAAAAGGATGAATTTTTCTCAAGATTACTTGCAGCTCTTGCGCCACACCCGCAGTTTGCGCCAATTGTACCAGATCCACATGGCGGAATTTTTCGGGAATTTCCCAGGCTGCTTGATCAAAACTATTATCGGTAACATCAGGTAGCAACGACTCACCTTCATGAAATTCCAAATGACCAGACTTTTTGATTAAAGTTCCTACTACCTGACCCTTCCGTTTTAGAATTAGCGGAACATCTTTATCTTGAGCCAAATGCAACACCCTCTTTACCTGCTGGATAAACTTTATTTGCTCCTGAGTAGCCTCGTCTGCGTCCACAAATAAGCAATCATGCCCTAAGGCTACAAGGTCAGGATTGGCAATTGGAGATGGAATGCGCGGTAACATCCCTCGATTCATTTCATGAGCATATTTAACAATTGATGAGCTTTGAGCCTGACGAAAAATTTTGGTAAGCCGAAAACAGGTAACTTGGGAACTTCCTAGCAAATCACTCAGCACCTGCCCTGGACCAACAGAAGGAAGTTGATCAGGATCCCCAATAAATAATATTTGGGCACTATCAGGGATAGCCTGTAACAGATGGGCCGCCAGACTCACATCTAACATGGAAGCCTCATCCAGAACCAAAAAATCAACCCTCAGGGGAAACTGTTCGTTTCTCTTAAATTGACCACGACCCGGATCCCATTCCAAAAGACGATGAACAGTTTTGGCTTCATCCTCCATTACCTCAGCCATGCGCTGGGCCGCCCGACCGGTCGGCGCCGCTAACACCACCTTTTTCCCCATAGCCTTCAAAAGGGCTACCAACACTTTAGTACATGTGGTCTTTCCACACCCAGGGCCTCCTGTTAAAACCGACAGCCCCAAGCCCGGAATGTGGCTCACCGCCTTTTCTTGTTCATCACTCAAAGTAATTTTTTTTGCATCACAATAGCGAGCGATCCAATGGCGGATGCGTTCCATATCGATCGCCACCTGTTTTTTAACAAAAAAAGCAACTCGCTCTGCTACCTTTTTTTCATCATAATAGAGACTTTTAGTGTAGTAACAATCCACCACTCCATCAGCAACTATCAACTCCCGCTTTACAATTTCATTTTGCTGCAACAACTGAGTCACAATTCCCTTTATCACTTCACTGGCTACGGATTCTCTTAAGACTTCGATTACCTTTTCAACAATTTGTTCTTGAGTTAAGTAACAGTGACCCTCTTCGCGTGCGGCAGATAGCACATGTTTTACTGCAGCAGCTATCCGTTTTGACCCAGTACGCTCAAAGCCCAAACTCAAAGCCACTTTATCAGCTGAAAAAAAACCAATCCCATAAATATCTTGTGCTAAACGATAGGGATTTTCCTGAACCACAGCAATGGCTTGGTTACCATAGGTTTTGTATATCTTCGTTGCAAACAATGTACTTATTCCATGGTTTTGCAAAAATAACATGACATCACGAATGGATCGATGCTCCTCCCAAGAGGATTTAATTTGTGCTAATTTTTTTTCCGCAATACCGGGAACCAACATAAGCTGGTCCATATTGCCTTCAAATACCTCAAGAGTTTTCTCCTTGAAGAAATTCACAATACGCTTGGCTATGACCGGCCCCACACCTCTGATTAGGCCTGAACCCAAATATTTTTCTAAAGCTGCGGTAGAGGCCGGTTTTTTTTCCGTAGCACGATAGGCACGAAACTGCTCCCCATGCTTTGCATGACGAACCCAATGCCCCCAAAATTCCATGGTAGCTCCAGCAAACACCTTGGCCTGATGGATTACTACTGTTACCAAACCACCTGACTTAAGCCCGAAAGGTGCTACTTTTAACACCGACCATCCGTTTTGCTCATTGTGAAAGGTTACCCTTTCCACCACTCCAGTTAAAGACTCTAATGAGCGCAACCCTAGGGCCTGCTTGGATTCATTCACATCCATCTGACGTTGTTTTATTTAAATCTCAAAAATTATTTTTGACCAGATCGCGCCCGAGCAATGAGCTGCGTCGTCGAACGCCCTTCAACAAAACCTAAAGAATGAACCTGACCTCCCCAGGACAAAACCAAATCAGCCCCAACAATCTGATCAATAGCCCAATCGCCACCCTTTACAAGAACGTGAGGGCGCACCTCTGCAATCAATTGACGGGGAGTATCCTCCTCAAAAATGGTAACAAAATCCACCCATTTCAAAGCATCAAGAATTTCTGCACGATCTTGTTCGCGCTGCAAAGGTCGCTCCGGACCCTTCAGGCGTCGTACACTGGCATCCGAATTGACTCCCACAAATAACAAATCCCCCAAGGATTTGGCCTGTTTTAAATAGCGCACATGTCCTATATGTAATAGATCAAAGCACCCATTGGTAAAAACGATTTTCTTCCCCTGAAGATGAACTGATCCTAAAAAATCACGAACTTCTCCCCGGCTCAGAATCATACATAAGTCTCTTTAACCAAATAGGCCCCCGACACTCTCCCAGCCAAATCAGTTCCTAACAGCAAAGAAAGGAGCGGTAACAAGACAAATCCGGTTGCCACAACCAAAAAATCACGCACAACCACCCTAAGAAAAAATACTGCAAAAGATGGGCTTTTCACCTCAATATATTGGTCAGTTACCCATTCCCCCACCGTTTGACGGGAAAAAAGCCGTGTTACCGTAGTATAAATAAAAGCCGTAAAGGCTACCGTCATATACAAAAAGGGCACCCACTCTTGCCAGGGAACCGTGGTTAAAAATTTAACCAAATCTACTTGCGTGGTTAAAATGGTCAAAATTAAAACAGTCAAAAACCCTGAAATACACAATAGAAAGTCCAACATCATAGCTGTTACCTCAGGTCGACTTGGTATTCGGGTTTTTACTCGTTGGGTAACGGTGGCTTTAGTATCTGCTTTAGCTCCAGTGACTTTTTTTCTTTCCTCAATTTGTAGAGACTGACGTTGGGATTTGATTTGTTCCAACACCTGATCCACTTTGGGTGTTTTCACCGCTGGATCCAAGATAGGCCGCTCCACCACCGGTCAGGAATAGGCAGAAGTATCTTTGGGTGGGATGGAAGGCGTCATCGTCCCATTGTCATCAACCGAAGCCATTATTTGGGCTTTTTTCTTCTTACCATGGAAACCCAATCCATCCGTGATGGGTTTAAACTCAAATTCTTCAAAGGGATCTTGAGTCATCAATGACCTCCCCGTGTACAATTCCTAACGCCAATCTAAAAGGCATATCACACATCACAATTGACCCAGCTCATACTTTAAACTGGTCACCACAACAACACAAGCCGTTTCTACACGTAAAATTTGAGAGCCCAGGCTAATCACCCGCCATCCTAGGCCTTTCATTTCCTCCACTTCCTGAAAACTAAAACCACCCTCACTACCGACCAAAATCCAGATTTCCTGAGGACAAAGGGGGGATGAAGCAACCTTGGAACCCTGGTCTTTAGTCACGTTGTCACCAATTTTTAAAAGATCAGAGAGGGTTGACTTTAGCGATCCATGACCGCCTAAGCTCTCATAAGCCATGAGACCCAAGTAGTTTAAATCCCGGTTAATCCCCTGAATGACTTGACACCATTGCGTCCAACCCAAAGGTCCACGCACTTCCATCAGGCTCCCCCGTCCCGTTTGTTGCGTGGCTTGAAGTACAATTTTATTCAATCGTTCCAGCCTCCCCCTAGAAAATTCCGACGGATCACGGATAAAAGAAAACTGATTACACAATAGCTGCATCCGCCATACACCTAATTCCACAGCCTTTTCCACAACCCCATCCAAGATGGGGAAGCGTGGCACACACAAATTAAGAACAATACGAGGGAAAGGAAGGGGTTCAATGGGACGCTCTCCTACAACGCGCACGTATGCCTGTTTTTTCTGAACGGTTTCTACCTGAACCTGGACAGCAGTTCCTTCCTTAATCCCCAAAAGCTCAAAGATTTCCTGGGGTTGGGTACGGCACACTTGAAAAATATGATGAAAGGTATCCCCTTGAATCAAAATCCGCTGACCCTCATCAAGTCTTCCCTTAAACCAGTAACGCCTCATAACTCTGTGCTAACACTAACAAATCATTCCAATCATGTCAGTGACGTAAGCAGAGGGCTACCCATCCCTCACTTTCAAGGCGACCCTGTAGTTTCAGGGCATTGGGCACAACAAATTGCTCCCAAAAACCATCTTCGTTTTCTAATAAAATTCCCGATAGTATGAGAGCACCACCCAATTTAACTTTAGCCATAAGTTCCTTCTGCATTCGCAATAACACCCCATCAACAATATTTGCCACAACCACGTCAAATATCTGGTTTAAGTCAGTAAGGGGCTCGGGCATCACCCGAACTCGATCACAATTGTTGTGGGCAATATTTTCTCTTGCCACCCGCAATGCTTCAGGGTCAATATCGTGAGCCACAATTTCAGCAAAACCTAATTTTTCTGCCAATATGGCTAATATCCCTGTTCCCGTGCCCACATCCAATAACGAATACTTCCCAATGCTACTCACTGAGGCTCGCTCATTTTTTTTTGTCCATTGTGATGGGTAACATCCGTTGAACACGGACCACTCGTAAAGTAATTGAGCGGCCATACGGGTCGTAGCATGAGTCCCTGTGCCAAAGGCCATGCCTGGATCAATACGAATACTTTTATCCGGTTCTACGGGTGACTCAAGCCAAGAAGGTACTACCCAGTGCCCTCCAGAAGTTAAAGGAATAGGGCGAAATCCCTTCTTCCACTCCGCTAACCAATCGATTTCAGGCTCTTCCAGCCACTGAACGGTATCCATTGGAATCTGAGGAAACTCAGACCTCCACTGCTCCCAAATCTTGTCACTGGGTTTCGTATCAAAAAAAGCGGTAAGCTCTACCTGCGGAAGGTCCAAAATTACGGGGTCAAAATGCAAATGAGGCTGCTCAAACGGTAGATTTTGACTAAATCCCAAGGCACCATTTCGAGATAAAAAGGTAACAACCGCCTCCTCAAGGCGAGAGGGAATTCGTAAAACCAATTTGAAAAAGGTCTTTGAGGGATTGGACCCAGTCATGGCCAATCCTTAGAAGCCCGCCCCCAACCTTGTCAATCGTTCTTAGATTTTTGATTAATGGAAAACTGATTTTTAAGATCGATCACATCCCCGATTAAAATGCCCGGCACCTCGAGCAGGGGAAGATCAGATCGTTCAAATACTCGAACCAAACGCGCAACCGAAATGGTGTCATTCTGCCAAATGACTTTTACTTCACCCACCGGAATAGAAAATAATCCCAAAGAACCTCGGTTTAGAACATTAGTAACAGGGACCTTTCGATAAACTAAATACGTTTTACCCAAACGCACATTATGTTGCAACCCCCCGTTTAGATAAAAATCTCGCTCTCTCGATTCCCCTGGATTTAAAGCTAAATGATGGCGCACCTCAACCACCCTTACTTCGTTAATATCTTCCGTGAGGGCCTTAGTAACCTGCGCCTCAGCATCAGCTATAGGAACAATCCACGTTAGTAATACTATCAAGATAATTGCCATCAGCTCTCTCCTCGTAACTATGCGGCGCTTGCGGCAGTTGGCGTTTTTGGTTTTTTACCAGATTTGGCTGCTGTTGATTTTTTAGCCAAATTCTGGTGACCCTTTTCAAAAGCAACCGCAAATACCTCGTCCAAATTTTCTGCAAAAATAAAGTTCAACTTAGAACGAAATTCTAAGGGAATATCACTTAAATCCTTTTGATTCGCTAAAGGTATAATCACATCCTTAATGCCGTGATTAAGTGCCGCCAAACATTTTTCACGAATACCTCCTACGGGTAACACCCGTCCTTGAAGAGTAACCTCCCCAGTCATGGCTACATCATGGCGCACCGGAGTATTGGTCATCACACTAACTAGTGCAGTGGTCATGGTAATTCCAGCGGAAGGACCATCTTTGGGAATGGCCCCAGCGGGAAGGTGAATATGGACATCCCAATTTTCAAAAAAATCTTGAGGGATTCCCAATTCCTCAGCATGAGCACGAGCATAGGTCATTGCGGCTTGGGCTGATTCTTTCATCACATCTCCCAAATGACCAGTGAGTACTAAATTACCCTTACCACGATATTTTAAGGCTTCTACATAAAGAACCTCTCCCCCCGCTTGAGTCCAAGCAAGTCCAGTTACTACTCCCACCAAATTTTCAAGCAGTTTTTCATCGCGCAAGAATTTGGGAGGCCCTAGTAACTCTGAAACAGTATCAACATCAACCACACAAGAAGTAGCCGTACCGGTAACAATCATTTTGGCAACCTTACGACAAATGCTACCAATCTCGCGCTCTAAGTTGCGCAAGCCAGCCTCGCGCGTATAATGACTAATCAGGTAACGAATACCCTCGTCGGTAAAATGAATTTGTTCTGGTTTAAGCCCATTGGCCTCAATTTGCCGTTGAATAAGATGCTTTTTGGCAATTAATAATTTGTCACTTTCGGTGTAACCAGGAATTTGGATCACTTCCATTCGATCGCGAAGTGCAGGAGGAATATTCTCTAAAACATTAGCTGTGGCTATAAATAGAACCTTGGACAAATCGAAATCTACATTCAAATAATTATCGCGGAAAGAATGGTTCTGTTCCGGATCCAAAACCTCTAACATAGCGGCACTGGGGTCTCCCCGAAAATCACTTCCTAATTTATCGATTTCATCTAATACAATAACGGGATTTTTTGTTTTGACCTGCCTTAAAGATTGAACAATCTTTCCTGGCATTGCTCCTACGTAGGTTCTACGATGTCCACGAATTTCTGCCTCATCCTTAACTCCACCCAGTGCGATTCGGAAATATTCTCGCCCCATGGCTTTGGCAATAGATTTACCAAGAGATGTTTTCCCCACACCAGGCGGTCCGCAAAAACAAAGAATGGGACCCTTCATGGTATTTTTAAGCTTTCTAACGGCTAAAAATTCCAAAATGCGATCCTTTGCTTTAGTCAACTCGTAATGATCTTCATCAAGAATTTGTTTGGCATATTCGATGTCAATACGATCTTCTGTCATTCGAGACCAAGGCAAATCGGTTAACCAATCTAAATAGGTGCGCAGCATGGCTGCTTCACTGGCATCGGGATGCATCCGCTCTAAGCGATGTAATTGCTTGAGTGCCTCTCGTTCCACATCCTCAGGCATACCTGATTTGATAATCCGTTGCCGATATTCTTCAATCTCCTCTGATTTCGCATCATTCTCTCCCAGTTCATTTTTAATAGCCCGCATCTGTTCCCTTAGAAAATATTCCCGCTGGGATTTGGACATATCTTCTTTGGGAGAAGAGGGACGCATACGATGTTGGGCTGCTAAGATTTCTAGCTCTTTTAAAATCAATTCATTCACAATTTTTAAACGAGCTTCAGGATCTTCGGTTTCTAAAACCCTTTGCGCATCGGGAACCCTCAAACCAACATTAGAAGCAATCAGGTCGGCCAAACGCCCTGGATCATTGACGTCATCCAAAATCAGAAGAATATCGGGGGGCAAAGTGCGACCCAAAGCAATAATTTTTTCCACATACTCTTTCGCAGTACGCATTAAAGCCTCACCGGTAACGGTAGGCTCCCCGGCCGGTTTTTCCTCAATCTTTCGAATCTTGACCTCGTAAAAGGGACTCAACGAATGAAACGACTCGATTCTACCTTTTCCAATTCCCTGAACTAATATTTTTACCCGACCATCGGAAAGTTTGCGCATCCGCATGATCATGGCAATCGTGCCTACTCCGTAAATCCCCTGAGGAGAAGGATTTTCCTCTGCCACATCCTTTTGTGAGGCCAAAAAAATGAGGCGGTTTTTGGCAAGGGATTCCTCAACTGCAATAACGGAACTTTCCCGACCCACCAACAAGGGTAATATCATATATGGAAAAACCACAATCTCTCGAACAGGTAACAACGGCAGATGATCGGGAATTTCAACAGACTTGTCAGTGAAGCTCATTCGGTCCTCCTGGAAAAGACACTGTCTCCTTAACAAGGCCATCGGACCGCCGGCGCCAAGGATTAAGTGAACCATGGTCAAGTTAAAGTCTAGATTTGACTCCGTTTCCCCATTGATTGAAATTATGACTAAACGAAACTCGAGACCAAGCTTGGAGCAAATCATGACCGTACAATCCCCACCACTTACCGTGAATTTTGTTGATTACCATGCGCCGGAATCAACCCCACCATCTGCTTCGCACTTAATGGTTATGTTATTCCACGGTTATGGAGCGGACGCCTTCGATCTTGTGTTACTTAAAGATGTGATTCGTTTTCCCGAAAACTATCATGTTCACTGGGTTTTTCCTCAAGGCCCCTTGTCGGTGCCCTTAGGTCCTGGTTGGATGGGTCGTGCTTGGTGGCCCATTGATTTCAATACATTGGAACAAGCCCTTCAAAATAAAGACTCATCCATTCTGTCCCAAAAAAAACCCGAAGGTCTGGATGTGCTCCAACAATCGATTTTCCACTTAGTAGCTCATACCTTTAAAATACCATGGTCCCAAGTGGTCCTGGGGGGATTCAGTCAGGGAGCCATGCTTGCCACTCATTTATTTCTACACTGCCCAGAGCCCCCGCGAGGGCTGATATCATTTTCAGGAGCATTAATTAATGCCCGCCAATGGGAAGCGGCACCTTCTTCATGTGCCAATCGCCACGTCTTTCTATCCCACGGTCGACATGATCCAATTTTAGGTTTTGATAACCTAAATCAATTGGAAAGGTTACTAATTCGCAAAGGGTGCCAAGTAAAAACCTGCCCCTTCGTCGGAGGACATGAAATTCCTCCCATTGTGATTCAAGAACTCAATACCTGGATACCAACATGGTTTCATCACTCGACCAAATCCTGACGTAATTGACGGGTAGGATGGGCGCCCAATTCTTTCAATCGCTCTATTTTCTTAAAAATGTTACCAGGACCCTCTTTTAGCTTGGCCAAAGAGTCATAATATTGCTTTTGCACCATTCCCAGTGTTTTTCCCATTTTTTCAAACTCTTCAAAAAATAAAACAAATTTATCATAGAGCCTGCCCCCTTCTGCAGCAATTTCTAAGGCGTTTCGGTTTTGTTTTTCTAAACGCCATATAGAGGACACGGTCTTAAGACTCGTCATCAGAGTGGTTGATGTTACTAATGCAACACCTTTTTTCCAAGCAGTTGAAGAAAGGCTAGGATTGGTTTGCAGGGCTACCAGATAGGCTGCTTCAATGGGAATAAACAAAAAAACAAACTCCGGAGAGCGTACCCCCTTTAAACGGGCATAGTGCTTTTGAGAAAGATTATCGATATGGCGCTCAATGGATTTTACATGCTCTCTTGCATAAAGCTGAGCTTTATCAGGATCATTAAAGTAGCTTCGATATTGCTCATAAGCACCTAGCGAAACCTTGGCATCCACGATTAAATGTTTATCTTCAGGCAACAAAATAACCACATCGGGACGAAAATGATCCCCTTCTTCGTTCTGATGATCCTTTTGCAAAAGGTATTCATGTCCCTCTCTTAAGCCGGATTCTTCCAAAATTCTTTGTAATACTAACTCACCCCAATCCCCCTGAATTTTGATATCCCCTCGCAAGGCCTGAGTTAAAGACTGTGTTTCCACCATCATACGATCATTCACCTGAATTAAGCGCTCAATCTCATGTTTTAAACTAAACCGCTCACGTAATTCAGACTGGTAACGCTCGTCTATTGACTTGGCGAAATGGGCTAGTTGCTCTTTTAACGGTATGAGTAACTGTTGAATATTCCTCTGATTACTTTCCTCCATCAACCGCAATTTGGCGTCCATTATTTTCTGCGCGGCCAGTTCATTCTCTAAGCGCATTTTTTCTTGAATCGCAGTGAATTGCTCACGCTCCTCCTGCAAACGAACATTGAATTCCTCTTGGCGGGTTTTTAGCTCTACTACAGTTTTTATTAATTCTTTGTTTTCCTCACGTAGCTTGTTCAGTTCTTCCTGTTGAGCCACCCAAAGGGAGCGCTTTGACCAAAAAACAAAGAACGATCCAACAGCCAAACCCAGACCAAACCAAACAAGTTCCATCATTTTTCAAAAAATAAAATCCAAACTCCCATCAGGATAAACAAAGTACCAGAAACCCAACGCATCACGAGGGGATCTAACCACTGCGCCAAGAATTTCCCAAAAAGAACACCAAGAATTCCTGCTACACTTAAGGCACTAACCACCGCCAAAGCAGTTACCCAAATTGAGCGCCCCTGTGCCCCTAAAGCCATCGCCGCAAATTGGGTTTTATCACCAAGCTCTGCCAAGAAAATGGTCAAAAATGTTGCCGAAAAAAATTTCCAATCCATTTCCCTAAGTTACCCACCCTACTTAAAGCCCTCAATCCTCTAGATACGTGTATCCAGACAAA
>JANWYU010000121.1 GCA_025055135.1 Pseudobdellovibrionaceae bacterium
AGCCGCTTTGGGCGTGAAAGGGCACTCCGTTAAAGTCTTGCGTAATATCAGGCACTCGTCCTAGGCCCATTAACGAATAGGTGGGTAACAAAGATCCAGAGCGGTCCATGGGTACGATATTGGCCATAAGACCTGCTCCACCGGCCAAATCAAGCTGGATAAAAGGAATCCAATTTCCCGTTCCCGAACAGTTGGGATCGGTTTGGGCAAGCGCTCCCTCAATAAATAGTTCTGATTGCAAAAGCTTGAAGGGATTGGGAATCAAAGCTGATACCGCAAAAGGAATGATACCATAGGCGAGGAATTCTCGACGGCTTTTGGGTGGGGCATGATTCAGTTTTTTCCAAATAGGTTCGGTTGAATGAGATTTTTGCTCGTTTAGTAATTCGTGTTCGACAGTGTTTTTGGTGAGAATGTTTTTGTTTTTTTCGTTCATGTTTCCCCCCTCTCAACGCTTTTTTATTTTTTAATATTGATGTGAAGTTCAAATCTAAAGTATTACGGTTTGCAGACCTCCCAATAATAGTGCACAGGTACTAATGATTAAAAGATCATGTTGTCGGGCTGAGTCTGGCATATTTGGATCCAGAAATTCTCTCTTGTAGGTGAGTAACAGCTCTTGTTCTGCTGGTGTCAGTGACTGGTAACGGAATGCGGAACTCAGTCGTCCTGCAAAATTTAGATATTCTTGATTTGTTAGTTGGTTGATCGTTCTATTGTTGTTTGCTCTAAAAAAGAAGTTATACGTGTTTGTTCTTACTTCACGGTCATACAGCACTTGGCAAAAGGTGGCTGAAAGAGATAAGTTCGATAGGAGATAGGGAGAGTTGATACTATGAATGTTTCCCTGATCGGAAAAGCTACTAGCCCGTATGTTAAATTCACCTAATAAATCGGGAGACGGAGTCAAGTTGGTAAGAGCGAGTTTACTTTGAAAAACTTGATTTGCCGACATTAGCTGTAGTTGGACACGGGGTAACTCCTGATGAAAACTCGTATCCTCAGGTGTTAAAGTGTGATTCATGCTGTAGTAATCATTGTTAATTAATTGAAATGAAGGTTGAGCACAGTTTTGATAAAAGCCTAAGGCGCTAGCTAAGATAAGAATGATTAAGCCAAATATTTTCATGTTTCCTCCTCTCCTACTAGTCTCTATTTTAATTTTTTTATTTAACTTGACATTTTGGGTGTAGGGCTGCATCCACGAAGAGTTCTCTTAAATTGTAGTTTTTCTCTTGGAAAGACTTGGCTAATTGTTCGGTAACTTCATTTTTAACGTCAGAATATGGCGATTGATCCCGAGCGCAAACTTCGTTAAAGACACGTTTTGCCATACAGAGAGCAAAACGATTCGAGGAACTGAGTAATCGTCCAAAGGCTTGTAATCCCGATCCATTAGGAGTATCAACTTGCCAGTCAAAGACCTTGGCGTTCTTGCCTTGTCGGGTTAAGTTTACCCATGAGGAATCTACGGTAACATATCCTTGATTTTGAGGATCAAAAGATGAGTTTTGATTCATTTTGGTGGCAATTCCTCTTGTCATACCAAAGTTGTTTTGGCTAATGCTACCATGTACTAAAAATCCTACGGTATTGGAGTCATTGATTGGGAAATAGTTCCAAGCGGCAAAGGCGCCAC
>JANWYU010000123.1 GCA_025055135.1 Pseudobdellovibrionaceae bacterium
AATCGTCGGAGCTGATCGGGTTACCCGTAAGGGAGACGTAGCAAATAAAATTGGAACTTACACCCTTGCGGTATTGGCTGCATATCATAAGATTCCTTTTTATGTGGTGGCACCTTCTACCACTTTGGATCAGCGACTAGAGAACGGATGGCAAATTCCTATAGAAGAAAGGAGTGCGGAGGAGGTTACCCAGATTTGGAATTTGAAATTTGAAATGAGTGAAATCCACAGAGACAGCCCTCCCATGGTGGTCAATCCGGCCTTTGATGTAACACCCTATTCACTCATTACCAAGATTATAACGGAAAAAGGATTTTTTGTTCCGTCTTAGGTCTAGTTTTTCTCTGATTTGTTAATTTTTTTAACATTATTTCGATGGGGAACAATAAGGAGGTGGGTGATGTTTCCTGCGGATACTCGATTTTTGGTAGTTGATGATTTTGCCACAATGAGAAAAATTGTCAAAAAGGTTCTTAATGAATTAGGTTACTCCCAAATTGAGGAAGCAGATGATGGCAAACCTGCCTTGGAGTTATTGAAAAATGCTCTTTCTAGCGGACGTCCTTTTGGAGTAGTGATTTCCGATTGGAATATGCCGGGTATGACTGGTATTGAGTTACTGAAATCCTGCCGCCAAGATCCAAAACTGGCCACGCTACCTTTCATTTTAGTTACCGCGGAAAGTGAGCAAAAAAACATTCTAGAGGCTGCCAAATCGGGTGTTTCCGATTATATTGTGAAGCCATTTAACGCCGTTACCTTGAAAACCAAATTAGAGCGAGTCTATCAAAGACACCACACCAGTAACAAAGTGGCTTCTTAAATAAGGTGAGGGAAGGTTTTTATAGAAATCCTTAATGTGATAACTGTCTTATTTTATTGTTCAGAAATTGCCAGGTTGGCAAATGAGCGTACTGTGGATGGAGATATTCTCCCAAAAAGCCTTGAAAAATAACTTTACCTCCACGGTGGCCGCCTTCCTCTCCCAATTCAATTAACCAATCGGCACTAGCTATAATATCCAGTTGGTGTTCGATTACTACTACAGTGTTTCCAGAATCCACAAGCTCTTGTAGTAACATAATAAGTAATCGAACATCTTCAAAGTGTAATCCTGTGGATGGCTCATCTAAAATGTAGAGAGTCTTCCCGGTGGAGCGTTTACTCAGTTCCTTTGCTAGTTTCAATCGTTGGGCCTCACCTCCCGAAAGAGAAGGAGCTGCTTGACCTAAGGTAATATAGTGCATCCCCACTTTTTTAAGGGTTTCTAGTTTTTTGCGAATGGAGGGAAAATTATAAAAAAAATCATAAGCTTCCTGAACCGTGAGATTCATCACATCGGCAATAGATTTGGACTTATATTTAATACTAAGCGTATCTTGATTGAATCTTTTTCCTTCGCAAGATTGACAGGTAACCCAAGCATCAGCAAGAAAATTCATGGCAAGTTTCATTACTCCTAATCCTCTACAGGCTGCGCACTGACCAGATTTGGAGTTAAAACTAAATCGATCCGCATTAAAGCCCCGCATTTTTGCCTCGGGTATTGCCGCAAACACCTGTCTGATTAATGGTGCTAAATCAATATAGGTGGCGGGCGTGGAGCGTGAAGTCCGTCCGATGGGCTTTTGATCAATCTCTACAACTCTATCAATTTGATCCTGCACCCCTTCTATCTTTTCCAATTGCGCTAATTGATGTGTCGTATATCCAAGGTAACTTTGAATAGCTGGATAAAGGGTTTCCATGACGAGGGATGATTTTCCACTGCCAGACACTCCAGTTACAACTGTCAATCTTTGTAGGGGTATTGATACTGAGATATTTTTTAAATTGTGATGCTTGACGTTGTGTAGCGTGATAAACTCCAACTGATCCTGAGATCTCATCTTATTAAGAACCGCACTTTTATTGTTCTTTAGGTAACTACCTGTAAGGCTATGATTTGATTCCAAAATATCCTTCACTCCTCCATAGGCTACTATTTTGCCTCCCGATTTTCCCGCTCCAGGTCCCATATCAATGATCCAATCCGCAGCGCGGATTGTTTCTTCGTCGTGTTCAACCACTAAAATGGTGTTACCCTGTTCTTTCAGTCTGTTAAGTATATTAAGTAAGCGATGATGGTCACGAGGATGAAGTCCAATGGATGGTTCATCCAGAACATATAGAACTCCAGTGAGGGACATTCCTAGTTGTGCCGCTAATCGTAATCTTTGAGCTTCTCCTCCTGAAAGGGTAGATGCCGGTCGATTAAGAGTAAGATAACCACATCCAATTTCGTGCAAATAGGATAGACGATTTTTCATCTCTTTTAGGATTTTAAGTAAAACAACATCGTTTTTGTTTTTATTTTCTTGAATTTCGCACCACTCAATTAGATCACAAATTTCTAATTCTCCAAGGTCCCAAATATTTTTTCCGTCAAAATAAACGCTAAGGGATTCAGGCCTAAGGCGTTTTCCCTGGCAAGCTGGGCATACTGGAAGATATTGTAAGTTTCTTTCGTCATCTTCATCGATGTGACCATTGTTACCATGAAAGGTATATGAATAGCCTTCTATCACTTTTTGTTGGTCATGATAATTAACGATTTCTCTTTCTTGAATTTCTTGCGATCCAAGTCCTTTACACAACTGACAAGCACCTTGGGGGCTATTAAAACTAAAAAACTTTTGATCTATTTTAGGAAAACTAAATCCACAAATGGCACAGGCCATTTGTGCCGAATAGAAATGGCGTTTACCGTTAATGGTTTCAATCAATACCTGTTGTTGGGCTAATTCCAGTGATTTTTTTACTGCTACTTTAAGGCGGCTTTCAAATTCTCTCGATCCAATTAATTGATCGATGACTAGATCAATATCATGCGGTTTGGTTTTTGCCAATTTTAAGTGAGGCCTTAATGTTACCCACTCTCCATCGATTTTCGCCTTTTCAAGTCCTAATTGAATCCACCCTTGAATATTCTTGGAGAACTCGCCCTTTTTTTGCTTAGCAACTGGTGCTAATACATAAAATTTTTCTCCATGTAGCTTACTTTGAATATCGCTAATGATGGATTCAAAATCCATTCCAGTGGTCGGTATTTGG
>JANWYU010000144.1 GCA_025055135.1 Pseudobdellovibrionaceae bacterium
TGAGTTTGGAACAATTTGAAAAAACCATGTCGGAATTGAAGTTGGCCTATCCTAAAAAAATCCAAGAGGCCCTTCCTGCCAACATGGTTTGTGGTCAACTGACCGCAAAGAGATTTTTAACCCCTCGGGTATCGGGTGGCATTCCTGAGGTAACAGTCCATGATGTTTATGAGCATCGAAAAAATGTGATGCTTATTGATGTTCGTCGTCCCGAGGAATTTAACAATGAATATGGACATATTGAGGGTGCACGCTTGGTAACTTTGGGACCGGAACTAGAACAATTTTTGCAAACTGCAGATAAGGAACAGGAAATAGTTTTCATTTGTCGCAGTGGAGGGCGTTCTGCTCAAGCCACCGAGCTTGCATTAAGCATGGGATTTAAACATGCGGCAAACATGGCAGGTGGAATGATTACTTGGAATTTACATCAGTTACCCGTTGAAAGGAACACTGAGGTGCGTTCGTAATTGGCTTACAAATAAATTAAAAGGAGGTATAAGCAATGCAAGATGAATGGTTAATGGGGCTAATTGGTGGAATTATTATCGGTCTTTCAGTTACCATTATGTTACTTTTTAATGGTCGTGTTACGGGAATTGCTGGGATTATTTATGGTTTGTTTAAGCCATCCCCAGGAGATTTCATTTGGCGAATTTATTTTTTAGTTGGATTGGTTCTTGGGGGATTGGTGATGACTGCTTTTAAAGAAGATGCATTTCTAAATAAAATTGATTTGTCTTGGGCCCAATCCATAGGTGCTGGATTGCTGGTAGGGTTTGGAACAGTACTAGGTAGTGGGTGCACTAGTGGGCATGGAGTATGCGGATTAAGTCGCTTATCTCCTCGTTCTTTGGTAGCCACTCTTGTTTTCATGGCTTCGGGAATTATGACTGTTTACATTTTGCGAAAGATTGGGGTGTTACCATGACTAAATCGAACAATCCTGTAAACGAGAACAAAGAAGCTTTAGCGGCTGGAATTGCTGGGTTGATTTTTGGCATTGGTTTGGTTGTCGCGGGTATGACACAACCTCACAAAGTGATTGGATTTTTAGATCTCTTTGGGTCTTGGGATCCAACTTTGATGTTTGTGATGGGAGGTGCTTTGGGGTTGCATTTAGTAACCTATCGCTTAGTGAGAAAGAGAAACACCCCGTTGTTGTCGCCCCAGTGGCATGTTCCTACCAAAACAGAAATTACGAAGCCATTAATCATTGGTTCCTTTTTATTTGGAGTAGGTTGGGGTATTGCCGGGTTCTGTCCTGGTCCGGCTGTAGTGTCCCTTGCCTCCCTTGAGGGCAAAGTGATCGCCTTCGTCATCGCCATGTTTTTGGGTCAGTGGCTGTTTAAGGTGGTTGATGCCAAAGTTAAGTTTAATCGGTAACGGCTAACTACTTAGCTTTAAAGAAATTTTATTTATTTGGAAAATATTTAACTTTAGATTTGATAGGGACTTTTTTTACTATTGAAGGTGTTACTATGAGTTTAGCTGAAATATTTGGCTATATTTCCAGTATTTTAATGGGGATTTCTTTAGGGTTGATTGGAGGGGGAGGGTCCATTCTTACTGTTCCGATTTTTGTTTATCTTTTTGGTATCGATCCTATGGTGTCAACCGCCTATTCGCTCTTTGTGGTTGGGGTTACTGCCGCTGTGGGTGGTGTTCAGGCTTACATGAAAAATCAGGTGGATTTGGTAAAAGGAACAATTTTTGCGGCTCCTAGCTTTTTAGGAGTTTATTTGGTGCGCGCCTTTTTGGTTCCTAGTTTGCCTGAGCAAATCGTTAGCTTTGGTAATTTTATTGTCACTAAAGCCATTTTAACTATGACAGTGTTTGCCGTGTTAATGGTAGCAGCCTCCTGGTCGATGATAAAAAGCTCTCAGTCGCCTCATTCCAATGAGGTTAAAGGTTATGGTAACGATTCAAAGGCTGCGCAATTCAGTGCGTTTCAGCGTTATGTGTTGATTGCGGTAGAGGGACTAGTAGTGGGTGGTGTTACCGGATTTGTTGGGGCAGGTGGTGGATTTCTTATTATTCCTGCTCTTGTTCTCTTAACTGGAATGCCTATGAAACTAGCGGTAGGCACTTCCCTCCTGATTATTGCCGTGAAATCTTTGTTTGGGTTTTTAGGGGATGTTCAAAAACAGCCGTGGATTGATTGGCTTTTTTTGCTGAAGATCGTTGGAATCGCAGTTATGGGACTTTTTGTGGGAGCTAGTCTTAAAGCCAAGGTGGACGAAAAAACCCTTAAAAAGGGTTTCGGTTATTTTGTCCTTGTCATGGGTGTGTTTGTGTTAGCCGATCAAATTATAAAAATGTTATAGCTACCATTAGAAATCATAATTTTATCCGGATTTTATACTAGTTTTGGGCTAGGGAACGTTGCTTTTAAAAAAACTCTTAGGTCATCCTAAGGGCACAACACGCGTCCAAGAAGGATGTGATTTTAACAAAGGAGATCAAGGATGATCAGAACGATTGCATTTTTATTGGTAACTTTTGTTACCGGCCTTTTTTATTCTCATTCAGCCCAGGCCCACTTTAACCCATTTATTGTTGGGGGTGAGGAAGCAAAAGAGGGCGAATTTCCCTACATAGTATCACTTCAGTCGAGTCGTCATTTTTGTGGGGGATCTTTAATTCATCCTCAATGGGTTTTGACGGCAGCCCATTGTGTTCGAGGAGGGGGAGTGCGTAGGGTGGTGATAGGAACAAACGATCTTACTCAATTGAGTCAGGCCGAAGTTCATACGGTGGAAAAAATCATCAGTCATCCTAAATATGATCATTCAACATATGATTTTGATTTTGCCCTTATTAAATTATCCAGGGAAAGTCGCTTTGCTCCGGTTGCCCTAGCCGAAAATAATATGAATGAAGGAAGTTTTGAACAGGCCCCTATGTTGACTGTTGCTGGCTGGGGAGTATTGCGAGAGGGGACCTTTACTTTACCGAATCGTTTGCAAAAAGTTGATGTACCATATGTAGATCGAGAAACCTGCAACACTTCGTACAGTGGAAAAATTTCAGAGCAAATGTTGTGTGCTGGTTATCACCAAGGCGGTAAAGATAGCTGTCAAGGTGATAGTGGTGGTCCCTTGGTTTATGAGGAAGATGGGGTTCATTATTTGGTAGGAGTGGTGAGTTGGGGCATTGGATGTGCTCGACCAAAATACTACGGGGTATATAGCAACGTAGCTAAGGTTCTTTCTTGGATAAGGAATCACATTAATCCTAGCGCCTTAGATAAGAATACATTACACTAGGGGTTGGTGAGCGATCTATATCAGTTAGTTACTGAAGGAAGTCGAGTTTTTATTCACGGGGGGTGTGCCACCCCTCGTTACTTTATCAAACAATTAGAATCTCTGAAAGATCAGGTGAGGGGTGTTACTCTGTATCATCTCCATACCCATGGTCCGGCTCTCTATGCGGGCCCTGATTTTCATAAAACGTTTACTGTTCATAATTTATTTGTTGGACAAAACATAAGGGCCTCAGTGGATTTGGAACATGTGGACTATATACCGTGTTTTTTATCAGAAATTGGAACATTATTCCGTCGTGGTGTTATCCCTCTTGATTTGGCCATAGTTCAGGTTTCTCCTCCAGATGCTCATGGATACTGTTCTTTAGGAACCAGTGTTGACGTGGCAAAGGCTGCCTTTGATAGTGCAAAAAAGAAGGTGGTTTTAATAAATCACCAAATGCCGAGAACGCATGGAGATGGTCACATTTTCCTCAGAGAGGCAGATTTGATCAAGGAAGTTGATGAACCTCTTTATGAAGTAACACTGCCAGAGGTAACAGAGGCAGAAAGCCGCATTGGTCAAATAGTGGCTGGTTTGGTTGAGGATGGATCGACGATTCAAACGGGTATTGGCGGGGTACCTAGTGCGGTTTTGGCTTCTTTAAAAAATCACAAAAATTTAGGAGTTCACAGTGAAATGTGGACTGATGCCTTATTGGATTTAATACATTTGGGTGTAGTCAATAACTCCCAAAAAAAGGTACATCCTGGCAAAACGGTTGCATCGTTTGTCATAGGAACCCGTAAATTGTTTGATTTCATTCATGATAATCCCTCGGTGGTGATGCTGGAGGCAAGTTATGTGAATCAACCCAACGTTATTGCTCGCAATCCCAAAGTGGTTGCCATTAATTCCTGTGTGGAAATGGATCTGACAGGACAGGTTTGTGCTGATTCCATTGGATATAAGATTATTTCTGGCGTTGGTGGACAGATGGATTTTATGAGGGCCGCATTTTTGTCAGAGCAGGGTAAACCTATTTTGGCATTCACTAGTCGTACTAAGAGCGGGATTTCTCGCATTGTTTCGCAGCTTAGGCCTGGAGCTGGCGTGGTAACCACACGGGCCCATGTGCATTATGTGGTAACAGAATGGGGATATGCTTGTCTTTCTGGGCTGTCCATAAATCAAAGGGCAAAAAAAATGATCGAGCTTGCCCATCCAGAGGACCGAGACCGATTAGCCAGGGAGTGGGAAGCAATCAAGAAAACTTTAAAACCTTCGATTTTGCAGTAGGACTTGAGTTTGCCCCCAGGGAGTCTCCACAATAATAACAAACAGAAGGTATTCGGAGCGTAAAGAAGGAGTAAATGAGGAGTCAATTATGGTTGAGATTCGTTTTGTGAATTTTGAGAGAAATCAGGCTTTGGAGGTATTTACTCAAAAACACCTAGGGGCTTTATTAAGGCGTTTTCAAAAACGAGAAGGGGGCCCTCATCGTTTTGAGGTGCATTTTAAACTGGATGCAAAGGCTCCCCTTGGGAAATTAAAAAATAGTGAAGTTATCATAATGTATCGTTACCCGGGACTTGAAAAAGATGTTGTTGTGAAAAAACAAGGGGCTGATTTACGACAGGTATTGCAAAAGGCCGCTCATGCCCTTAAAGATACCGTACAAAAAATGACAGAAAAAAAAGAAGGTGGTCGAAAAACTCAAGGACGGACTAAAAAATATATTCGCCAATGAAGGTAACCTTTTTGGGTGCATGTGGCACAGTTACCGGAAGCCGCATTCTTTTAGAGTATCATCATCACCGTTTTTTACTTGATTGTGGCCTTTTCCAAGGCCCACGTGAACTGCGCAATTGGAATTGGCACATTAGTGATGAGTTGCGTGGTTTGGCTGGGATTGTGGTGAGTCACGCCCATATTGATCATAGTGGGTTCCTTCCCAAATTAGTGAGGGATGGTTATCGTGGTCCCATTTATGCCTCCCCTCCTACCTGTGATTTGTTAAAAATCATGTTACTGGATGCTGCTCATTTACAGGAAGAGGATGCAGCGTTTGCGAACCGCACGGGGTATTCTTCCCATAAGCCGGCGTTACCGCTTTATACGGTGGATGATGCTCAAAAGGCCATTTCCCTATTGTATCCTGTACCTTTTTATCAGGTACAGGAAATTATGAGAGGGTGTGGGTTTCGTTTCTTGCGGGCTGGGCATATTTTGGGGGCCAGCTTGATCGAGGTGATTTATCAGGATCAGGCGGATCAAGATCGGCATATTCTGTTTACCGGGGATTTAGGCCATAATCGGAGTCCCTTGGTATGTGATCCCGATTATGTTCGAACTAGTGATGTGCTTATTTGTGAGTCGACCTATGGAGATCGTGTGGTCCCCCCATTTGATGAGAATTTTTTAGCAGCAGTAATTAATAAGGTGTTATCCCGAGGGGGAACTTTAGTTATTCCTGCTTTTGCCTTAGGCCGTAGTCAGGAGTTGTTATGGCATATTAGGGCTTTAGAGGATCAAAAAAAAATTCCTCATTATCCTGTTTATTTAGATAGTCCTATGGCGTTAGATGTTACTGACATTTATTTAAAATATCAGGATTTTTTGAAGATAAGGGGGAAGGACGTTACTAAGCTGTGGCCTAATCGCATGGAGTTCGTGCGAAAATCGGACGATTCGATGTTACTTGCTATGTCAACTGAGCCAAAGATTGTTGTTAGTGCCTCAGGGATGTTGCAAGGAGGGAGGGTATTACATCATTTGAAACATAAATTGCAATCGGAAAAAAATGGTGTCCTTTTTGTTGGTTATCAAGCGCCGGGCACTAAAGGCCGTCTACTTAAAAATGGGATTCCCCGTATTCGATTACATCATCAAGAGGTTGATGTAGTGGCTGAGATTTTTAGTATTGAATCTTTATCATCCCATGCCGATTCGAATGAGCTGATGAGTTGGTTGCGCCAAATATCCCCAGCGCCCCGATATGTGTTTTTGGTACATGGGGAGGATGAGGCTCGTTGGGCTCTCAGTTACCGCTTAAAATATGAATTGAATTGGGAGGTTACTTTACCAGCCCTGGGATCGTCGTTTAATTTGCAGTTTACATAGTTTAAAAAAGCTGAAAGGATGAAAGCTATATGGCCGCACAATCAAAATCCCCCATTTTGCGGGCTTTAGCATCTTTGAAGTTGGCCGTGGTGGTAATTATTGCCATGGCTCTATTGATTGCTTGGGGTACCATTGTAGAGTCTCGATACCAAGATGCTTGGCGGGCTAAAAAAGAGGTGTATCAGTCCATTTGGATGTATCTTGTATTTGTGGTTTTTACTGTAAATTTGGCGGCGGTGTTGGTGGATCGTTGGCCTTGGAAAAGGCGCCATTTGTCGTTTGTTTTGGCCCATTTCGGGATTATTATTTTAATCTTTGGTGCACTAGTAACATCACAGTTTGGTTTAGATGGTACCCTTCGATTAGCTGTTTTGGGTAGTAGTCGCTACGTGTATTTACCTGAATCGCGATTTACCATTTGGCGCTCTGTTGATGGTCAAAAATTTGAAGCTTTGGTGGATCAAGAGGTTGATTTTTATCGCAGCGCCCCCTCCCCAGAAGATCCGATTCGGCTTCCTTTGGGTGGGAGTGAAACCCTGGAATTGTTGGAGTGGCAGCCCTATGGGCTTTTGGATCGTAAAATTGTGCGGTCGCAATCTTCTTGGGCTCGTCCGGCTATCCAATTTTCTTTGAAAAATAATTTTGTACAGGTGAGTGATTGGTTGATTCAAACTACTACCAACCGTATGGCTACCTATGATTTAGGTCCCCTTCGCGTGCATTTTGGGGACGAATTTATTCCTACTTATTTCGATAAAAATGAAATTTATCTTCAGGCGCAAGAGGAGGGTATCAAGTATGTTTTGTATCGCTCGAAGGATAATAAAACCTTGGAAGGTCATTTAAGGGTAGGAGAAGCGGTACAGACCGGATGGATGGGTTTGGAATTGCGAATCCTGCAATATTTCCCAAAAGCCGAGGAAATTCATAATTACACATTTTTAAACTACAAGACCGATCTAACCCAATCCGTGGTGAAAGTACGCTTTCGGGGCAAGGATTATTGGGTCGGGCAACATGATGTTACTAAATTATATACGGATCAAGAGGTTTATTTTATTTCTTATGGCCAAAAGCGTTTTGACCTTGGTTTTGAACTTTTTTTGAAAGAATTTCGGATGGATCGCTACCCAGGAACCCAAAGAGCCGCTTCATATCAGAGTATCGTTGAGTTACCTGAAAAAGTGGATCATGTAATATCGATGAATGAGCCTCTTAAATATCGTGGTTTTACCTTTTATCAGGCAAGTTTCCAACAGGGACCAGATGGAACTCCAGTAGCATCCATTCTTTCTGTAAATTATGATCCAGGTCGGTGGTTAAAGTACTTAGGTAGCCTGCTGGTATCTTTAGGGGTCATTATTTTATTTATTGACCGACGTAAACAGAGTCGGGCTCAACTTGGCCCCAAAAATCAACCTTAAAACAAGGGGGTGGTAACATGTGGCTCTATTTGTCAGCGGTTTTATACAGATTTTTTGTGTTGTTTGTTGTTTTGTGGAGTATGCCCATTTCCTGGGCGGATACAGTAGCAAGTGCCCCTTTACGTTTTTTGCCTGTTTTGGACGCTGGCCGAGTTAAGCCCTATGATACGTTTAGTAAGGAGGTTTTGCAGCTCATTTATGGTAAGACCACTTATGAAGGAAAGCCGGCCTATCAGATAGTAACCACATGGTGGTTACAGCCTGATCTATGGAAAGATAAGGCAATTTTCGAAATAAAACCTTTTGAACTAAAGAACACTCTTGGTTTACCACCCCAGGATCGATATTTTACTTTAGAACAACTAATAGCCCACCCTCGGTTACCTGATTTGTTTCAACAGCTACAGGAAATGCGAGAAAAAAAGATGAAATTAGATCCTTTTTTCCAAAGCGTTCAACGTTTAGAACAACAGCTTTTTGTGTATCGGGAGTTGGTCTCTGGTAATTTAGTTAATGTGTTACCGGTAAGTGATTCTCAATGGAAAAACCTTAATCAACTTAATGACGAAGAAAGGTCGGATTTTTTAAAGATTACTGATCTTTTTATTCAATCTCTTACTTCTCCCAATAGTCTTGAAATTCGGGATCAATTAGAAAGGGCTATTCAGCAGTTTCGCTCGCGGGGAATTCAAGTAGATGATCAGAAAATTAAGGCTGAAGTCCACTATGGCGATTTTCATCCATTTCGCTGGGCGGCTATATTTTATGTGTTAGCCAGCTTGGTGATGGGACTCATTTGGATTTTAAAAAAGAATCGTCTGGAGTACGGAATCTGGATTTTTGCATTAGTGGGGCTCATTTTACATATTTATGGGTTTGGGTTGCGTGTTTATCTTTCGGGGCGCGCTCCAGTTACTAATATGTACGAGACAGTAGTTTGGGTAGCATTGGGTGCAGTTGTTTTTGGGATGATCTTGGAAGGAATTTATCGTTGGCGATTTATTTTGGGTACGGGTACTGTGGTTGGTGCATTTTGTCTGATTTTGAGTGATTTGGCTCCAGCTGTGTTGGATCCTTCTATTCAGCCTTTAGAACCCGTTTTAAGGAGTAATTTTTGGCTTATTGTGCATGTTACTACCATTGTCATTAGCTATGCTGCTTTTTTTCTTTCTTTTGCTTTAGGTAACTTAGGTTTGTTTTGGTATTTACGGGATGAGAAGGGTTACCAGGAGCGCATTAATGCCATAACCCTTGCATGTTACCGATCCATTCAGATTGGTGTGAGTTTTCTTGCTCCGGGAATTATATTAGGTGGCGTATGGGCTGATTATTCTTGGGGTCGCTTCTGGGATTGGGATCCTAAGGAAACTTGGTCTTTAATTGCCCTGCTTGGCTATTTAGCCATTCTTCATGCCCGTTTGGTGGGATGGTTGAAAAGCTTTGGTTTATTAGCAAGTAGTGTTTTTGCTTTTAATTTGATTATTATGGCATGGTATGGGGTAAATTTTGTACTGGGGGCAGGTCTTCATACCTATGGTTTTGGGGCGGGAGGTATCGAATATGTTTCTGCTTTTGTTTTTCTACACCTGGGTTACGTGATATATGCTCTACTTGTGTACCGGAGCCGGTCTCGGGTATCGAGCTGATGTGACGGAACTTTGTTTCTAAACACACTCTGGTAACATGAATCTATCCTAGTGGGTGTTCGATTTTGCGACAATTTGGAAAAAAATATCAGATGGATTGAGTATTCCATGTTTTGTGATAGCATCAAGTGATTGAATGAATAAGTACTCATTTTTCGTGAATTGTTGGAATTGGAAAATTCCGATACCCGCTGATATGGGATGAGCTTGGTGTTCGGATTTTTTGATGGGTTAAATTAATTAAAGGAATTCGCGTTATGGGAAACAAACGTGTACAATCCCTTGTGAAGGGGGTTATATGGTGTGTGGTTTTACTTTTTGAGGGAATGTTATGGGCTCATGAGGACTGTGCCCGGGTTTTTTCTGGGGAAGTTAGAGATAACATTAGTATTGATCAACAGATAAGCGGCTTAGTAGCACGAGCCAATGTACTGAAACAAAAACTGATTTCACAGGAGGGCACAGTATCTGAAAGATCGGGAATTAAGAGGTTCAATAAAGATGTAGGATCGTTTTTACGTGTCCCCTTGCGCTTAGGAGTGTTGAAAGAAGTGCCTCGTTCAGAAGTTGGGTTCGAAGTGGAAGGAATAAATGGGTTGCTATCATCATTATCATATCAATGGTTCCAAATCGATATGAGTTTGTTTGTTCGTTCCATGAAAAACCTCAGAGATCGAAGAAGGATTGAACATCATCCTCTGGCGGATTATTTGATATCGATTAATGATTATCTTGGCGATCTAATCCGTGATGGCTCTGTTCGTGTTTTTTTAGATCCGTTAGACATAGTGCCCGACAATCGGTTTGCCATGCGAGTAGTGGGGGATCGGTTGGTGATTGGATTGAAGGCCTTTCTATTACCAAAGGAGGTTTTTTCAGCCTCTTTATCTGGTTACCGAGTGTTACTGATTGAAAACATAAAGAGACTGAACCATGAAGAAAATGGACTACAACTATCTAATATTCAATACTCAACAAAACCTAACGAAGGCTTTTTGACTTTGGCCCACTTAATCGGTTTTATGCGTATTTATTATGCGCTCATTCAAACACCTAATGGGAGGCAATGGTTACAAAGTCCTGAACAGGCGATGTTACTTAAAAAATTGCGTGCCTATTTATTTGATTTAGAAAAGCTTCCCAAGCTCCTCAAGCTTATTGTAACTGTGAATCTGCAAACTGCCGAGGAGGGTAAGGAGCGATTTCTCGGGGATGGGTATACCTATGTGCTCCACATTTTAGAAGATACAAATCAAAAGGTATTTGCTTTTGAATTGAGGCAACCTGTAGCATTAGAAAGTGAAACAGGGAAAGAAGAACATACCGTTTGGTATTTAATTGTATCTGTTCCTAGTGGCGTTGATGCCATTTCAGAACAAGGGGTATTTACTTTTGGAAATATTGTGCGGACGTTAGAGAATGTGGTACAGGTGGTAGCCTCCTCCCTTAACCAATGGGGGAGCTCTAGTTTTAGGCAGTAGAATGAACCTGCTTTAGGGCATATTTTGACAGCGAGGAAAATGACACCATATTAAAAGCAGGAACCACACATAGGAGGCACTATGGAAGTGTTAACAACAGAGCAATTTAAAGAGCGAATTTTTGATTATACAAAGGAAAGAGAGTGGAAATTTAAGGGTACTCGACCCACGATTATTGATTTTTACGCTGATTGGTGTGGTCCTTGTCGGATGTTAGGTCCTGTTTTGGAGGATGTGGCTCGACGATATGCAGGTCAAATCGATGTTTTTAAGGTGGATACGGAGGCATCCCCTGAGTTGGCTAGTGTGTTTGGAATTCGGGGTATTCCATCGATTTTATTTATTCCTGCTGATGGCTCTCAACCTGCTATGGTTTCGGGATTTATTCCCTCGGAGGGGTTTGATCGGGCTATTGCAGATATTTTCGGTATTAAATCACCTACCAGCCGAATTATTTTGAATTAAAAAGCCTATTTTGACAGTATGAATTTTAACTTAACTTAACTTAACTTAATTTAATAGTGGTTATCATGGGCTAGTTTTTCCCTTCCTTCAAATGTTTTTGTAAGAAATAGGTGAGCAGCTGAAGCCCCTAAGAACCACATCCAAGTAATTTGGGTTACTATATCAGAAAGGGGTAACCTCAGACTAAGGCCAATTAAAAGGAAGTAACCCGTGCCGCTTAAAAGTGTGAGGGCGAGCAAAAATAAAGGCTGTTTAAAAATTTTACGGCGTTCAAATGGTCCCATTCCTAAAAGAACACCCCCTACAAAAACGACGGAGTATAATGCTCCACATATGGTTTCACACCAAAAATGTCCTAAAGTCATTAGAATATCCTTTACTCCTGAATCCCAAAAGCCAATACCCCATTGCGGACAAAAACTTAGTAAAAGAAGAATGCTAAAACCCTGTATCAAAAATAATTTTTGAAGTGTTTGATGATAAGGTGGATTTGTTTCTTTTTCAATAAAGTCGGCTAGTGGTTTTGGTAACGTTGACATAATTTAAACCCTCTTCTTATTCGGTGAAAATTTATATTGTTCACGCAGCTTTTGATAAATGCGGCTAACTCGCTTTCGCCAAAGGCTAGTGGCTCCTCCCCATTTCTTTTCCAATTCTTTAAAGCTTAATCCATACACGAAGCGATCATGTAAGATTTCCATTTCTTCTTGGGATAAAAAGCTTTCGAGATTAAGCCCTTCTAAAGAAAGGGAGTCTTCACAAAAACTTTTCACACCTTCGTAGGAATAAGAATTAGGAGGGCTATCCTTTAAAGAGGATTTTAATTGATCATACTTTTTTTCTCGACGGTGGTATTCAAGAAACACTGTTTTTGCTATGATAAAAATCCATGCCGGGGCGGGGGTTCCATTGCGGTAACGTGCCCGCTTTTTAAAAAGTTGTATAAAAACATTTTGCTCCAAATCTTCCGCGTCTTTTTCTAAGACTTTTTGGGATAAAAAATAGTTCCTAACCTTGGAATGGTAGCGAGAATACAATAGCTCAAAAAGGGACTTGGAATCAGGAGGTGAGCTTTTTAACCGCTCTAAAATTTCCTCATCACTTAATTTTTGCTTTGAAATTATTTTGGTCACATTTTTCTTTTATCAAACATATACATGATGACAATAATTAAAACTAAGGAACTCTATTCATGAAATGGGGGGTGGGGATGTTCATTCTGTTTTTTATCTTATTATGTTACCATATCGATCTTTTTGCCCATCCTACCACGTTTCAAGGTGGAGTGGTCGTGGAATCAAAGTGGAGTGAGCCGATGCAGGAGGTGGGCTTGGGTTATAGTATTCATTCGCGTTTTGCCATTTGGACCAAAGCCTTTAGTTTCCAAAAGTTGAACCAATCATGGGGAAGCTCAGCATCTGAGGTAGTTGGGTTACAATTTAATTGGCTTGTTAAACGCTGGAATGAATGGAACAGTCAAGGTAATTGGTATGCAGGAATTGGGCTCTTTGAATATGGTTTTACCTCCTTTTTTATGCAAGCAGATTGGGAAACGCGTCAAATTTACACCATGATTGATATTCAGA
>JANWYU010000182.1 GCA_025055135.1 Pseudobdellovibrionaceae bacterium
GACAGCCAGAGTATTCAGCACCCCTTAACTGTTCGACCTGTCATCATTAACTGTTAGTGAACTAGGAGATGGTATGGAGCACTCGTTAGAGCACCATGAGGAGAGTAAAAGATCACAGCAAAGGCCTAAACGGGAAACATCCTACTATTTGGGTCTTGATGAATTACTTCAAGATCCAGAATTTCAAAAATACGTAGAAAATGAATTTCAAAGTTCTCCTCTTAGAGAGGGAGAAAAGGAAGATCCGCAAGCCCGCCGCGATTTTTTGAAGTTAATGGGAGCTTCTTTAGCTCTGTTTTCTACGAGTTGTTTGAGGCGTCCTGTTCAGAAAATTGTGCCATATGCCCAACAGCCCGAAGAGGTGACCTTTGGGGTTGATACCTACTATAGCTCGACTTGGACTGATGGAAATGACTTTTCTCCAATTATCGTAAAAACCCGAGAGGGAAGACCTTTAAAGTACGAAGGGTTAAAAGAATTTCCATTAAGTCGGGGGGGGCTGTCGGCAAGAGCTCATGCCCAGCTTTTGAGTCTTTATGATCCCGATCGACTGAGGGAGCCTAAAAAGAATTTATTCAATAAAGAGAGAACTAATTTTGATACCATATCCATTACCTGGGAAAAGCTGGATCAAGAAGTCGCTCAAGAATTGAAAAAGGGTCAGGTAGGGTTACTCACGGGAAATTTAACGGGACCAACTTTGAGGACTGTCGTTTCTGATTTTGTTACCGCCTTTGGAGCCAAACACTATCAGTGGCAGGCCACCCATTGCGGTGCCATGTTACGGGCTAATGAATTAGCATTTGGGAAGCGTCTTGTGCCTCTTTATCGCTTAGATAAGGCACGATTGATTGTTTCCGTTGATGCAGATTTTTTAGGAACTTGGTTAACGCCCACTCTTTTTAATCGGATGTTTGCTGATGGGCGTCGCAATCCTGAGACCATGAGTCAGCTTGTGGTTTTTGATTCTCACTTTAGTCTGACGGGGGCAAACGCTGATATTCGCTATCGTATAAAACCAACCCAGCAGTTGTGGGTTTTAATGGGATTGGCTCACGGGTTGATTGTTCGGCACAAGTTGACTCGATATGCTGGTAACCCCACAGTAGCTGCCCTGTTAGAACCTTATGCCAAAGCCCACGAGGTATTGGGAATTCCACTTAAAAAGTGGGATGAACTGATCACACAGCTTTATAAAAATCGGGGTCAGTCCTTAATTGTTGTGGGTGGATATCCCACAAAACACAGTGCTGAAACGTGGGTGCAAGTGGTGGCAAATTTCTTAAACTCCGCTTTGGATAATTATGGAAAAACCATTGATTGGAATCATCCCTTAATTTCTCAAAAGGCATCTGAAGAAGATTTATTGCAGTTGCTTGAATCCTTAGAAAACGGCACCATTAAGCGGTTAATTATTTATGGTGAAAATCCTGTATATTCCAGCATTTATGGGGAACGATTCATTAAGGCTCTAAGGCGCTGTGATTTGGTGGTATATATAAATACCCATTGGGATGAAACTGCTGATCATGCCCATTATGTGTTACCGGATTTACATCCTCAGGAGAAATGGGGTGACTTAGAGGTAATTCAAGGGGTGTATTCCATCCACCAGCCCACAATTCGACCGATGTATCAAGGTCGGGATTTTGGTTTTATTTTGATGAGTTGGGGATATGAAGCGGAACGGGGGAGTGCTCGTTTTCGCGAGTTAGAGTCTTATTACGATTATTTAAGAAAGGTGTTTCAAGATGAAATTGCTCCCAAAATATCTAAGGTATCGGCCTCTTCTGAGTTATGGGATCGATTATTGGAGGAAGGTTTTATCGTTTATCACGATTTAGAGAAGCTGGGGCAAGATGTTAACTTTGATCTTCAGGCCCTAGCAAAGGTCAAGCGACCTGCCGATGTTTTGGGTTTGGAATTGGTGCCATATGAAACCATTATGTTTAAGGAAGGATCATTGTCCAATGTGGCTTGGTTGCATGAGTTACCAGATCCGGTTACTAAAATTGTGTGGGATAACTATGCGCAAATATCTTTGTCATTAGCCAATCGTTTGAAAATTAAAGAAGGTCAGAAGTTAGAAATTCATGTTGGTAACAAAACCCTCGTGTTACCAGCTCATATTCAACCGGGTCTTCATGATGATGTGGTGGCCATTGCCGTGGGTTATGGCCGCACCAAAGCTGGTAAGGTCGGATCTGGTGTGGGAGTTAATATATATCCTTTAGGTCATTTGCATGAGAAGGAGTTGCGGTTTGCTGCTCAGCCTGTTTCCATTAAAGTGTTGAGGGAGATGTATCCTTTGGCTTGTGTTCAGAGTCATCACGCTATGGAAGGGCGGCAGATTGTAGTGGAGGCCACTCGTGATCAATATCTCAAGGATCCTGGTGGTGAAATCCATCGCCATCATGTCTTTTCCATTTGGCCATCTCACACCTATAATGGTTACCGATGGGCATTGGCCGTAGATCTTAATGTGTGTACCGGTTGCTCAGC
Organism: Pseudobdellovibrionaceae bacterium; assembly: GCA_025055135.1. Taxonomy (GTDB): domain Bacteria; phylum Bdellovibrionota; class Bdellovibrionia; order Bdellovibrionales; family Bdellovibrionaceae; genus JANWYU01. The sequence continues at coordinate 2,503 of JANWYU010000182.1, forward strand.
CTGCATGGTTGCCTGTCAGGCTGAAAATAATATCCCTGTGGTGGGTAAAAAATATGTCTTACAGGGTCGAGAAATGCATTGGATTCGAGTGGACCGTTACTATGTAGGGGATCCCAAAACAGCTGAAGTTGTTTTTCAACCTGTCATGTGTCAGCAATGTGATCACGCTCCCTGCGAAACTGTTTGTCCCGTTTTGGCAACTGTACATAGTGATGAAGGTCTCAATGACATGGTTTATAATCGCTGTGTAGGAACTCGTTATTGCGCCAATAACTGTCCATACAAGGTGCGTCGCTTTAATTGGTTTCATTACACGAAAAACATCCAGAAACCGCTGCATTTGGCTTTAAATCCAGATGTTACTGTAAGGGAACGGGGAGTGATGGAAAAATGTACCTTCT
>JANWYU010000212.1 GCA_025055135.1 Pseudobdellovibrionaceae bacterium
GAGATGTTGATGGTGTGTTACCTCATTCCAAGACACAAAAAGATGGGGGTTTGGGGGTAAAGACTAAACACAGTTTTGAAGATCTTGTGATCCAAGGTAAATTTCGTAAAGCACTTGAGGAAGTGAGGATCATCGATAGTGACAAGGAATTTGGTCGTTTGATAAGACCCAGAGAGGATTTTATCGATCGTATGGAGTTTTTGGAGTAGTATGTTAGTTTTGAAAGATCGGGAAAATAAAGTTATTCGGGTTTTTACGGGAGAGGTCTCTCGTGGTGTGGTATTTTATGATCGTCTTTTGAAAAGGTTATCTGTTAGAGACAGCAGGTTGTTTGAGAGAATGGTGTTTAAGGAATCAAACAGGCTCAATCGTTTTTTGTTAATAAAAGAATTTGAATTAAGTGAGCTAATCAAAAGTCCCTTGTCTTTAGGTCTTTTGGGCACGCTGGAGTTTGTTTCGCTTAATCATCGAGATTTTCTCATCGACACGAGATTTTTTGCGCTTGATAGTAATGAACGCCGTTCGGCCGTTGTTTTGTCCGTTATATCAGTGTTAGCTTTTTGTATTCTATTTATTATTTTTAAGGTGTTACCAAGGGAAATTTCTCCAAATTTAGAAGAGGAAATTCAGGCTAAATTGGTAGAGATGAGAAAGCTCAATAAGGATACTAAGCCGCAAGTGGTTGTGCCTCATGTGCAAATTGTTAATAAAAGGTCAGTCCCTGTTACCGTAGTAAACAAAGATGTTTCATCGGCCTCTTCCATGAAGCGTGTTGGCGTTTTAGCAGTTTTGGGAGAATTGCAGAGGGGATCAAAAGTTCCCGGAATTAATTTGGGTAGCGTTAATGTTACAAGTGGGAGTGGTTTGGGCGGGTCATTAGGATCGGGTGGTGTTCAATCTCAGATTTACGCGAAAGGTATGATTGCAGCGCCACTGGGATTGGCACAGCGGCTCGAGGGGGCCGGAGGATATGGTACCAAAGGTTCGGGTGGTGGATCTGGTGGATATGGAAATATCTCGATCGTAGGATCAAGAGGTCGAAGCTCTTTGGGTGTGGGAGGAAGTGGTTTGGGGTATCAAAGTGGAGGAGCGGGATTGAATGAGAATCAAATTCGAGCTGTCATTGAACAAAATAGTGGTCAGGTTCGTTATTGTTATGAACAAGCCCTTCTTCGTAATCCTGAATTAGCAGGAAGGGTAACCATTAATTTTATTATTAATGCTAAAGGGTTTGTAACAGAGGCATCAGTAGGTTTTTCGAATTTGAACAATCATGATGTTGAACAATGCATAGTGGATAAATTAAAAATGTGGCGCTTTCCCTCTCCTGAAGGAGGAGTTGACGTGAAAGTTAGTTACCCTTTTACTCTGAAACGCTCGAGTCAGGGATGAATTTAACGGAGGAGGTTTTATCGTGATTAATTCCAGTACAGTTCAAATTTTTTGGTGGTTGAGAAATTCTTTGGTGGTCATGATTGGGACTTTTGTATTCGTTTCGTGTCAATGGTCGCAAGACCCAATGGAAAATAAACCAGATTTTATAAAAAAGGCATCGCCATCTAAAAAAACTGTTATTCCTCGACCAATAAATTCGGATGCAATACGGCTACATGGCCCCTCGGTTGTAACGGCTAGTGAGAATGAAGAAATTGAAATCGAATTTGAACCGAAATTATTGGTGGATCACTATGTGATTGACGGTTTTGAGGTTTTAAATTCGGATTTTTTTAGTGAGATACAAGTTGATTCAAAAAAATTTAGCGTTAGATGGAAACCAAGTAAAAAAGACCTCGAATATGACGTGTATGTTACCAAAGAATTAAAGGTCAGAGTTTGGGCTAAGCCGCAAGTGCAGATGGATTTACCAGTGATCCAAAGTGAGAGGACCGTGGCCATTCTGGTTAAAAGAAAGGCTCAGATTCCCACAGTCGAAGAAATTAGTGTGGATGTCAGCCATTTTAGAGAGGGATCGACCTATTTGATGACCATTTTGGTTAGAGATGTTAATGGTGGAGAAAAAAAAGGAGTTGAGCCAGCGGTAGAGCTGTTACCACCTAAGGCGACTGATCGGAAAAGATTAGTTAATTTAGCTGCAATGATCCATCTCGTCTCTAAGGTAAAAGAAGATCCACAAGGAGATATCTGGAAGTTTCGGTATCAAGTGAGTTTGCCGGATGTCAATTTGACCGACTCTTCTGTGTTGGGAGGAATGGAAGTAGCGGTGCGAAGTGGGTTTGGAGTGAGCAGTGAACCAGTTTCATTTCGAATTCCAATTTATACTCGTTTAAGTGATCTGGTCGTTCTAGGGATGCCCCAAAAGTTAAAAGTTGCCGCCGGATCATCTTTAAATTTTGAGTTCTTAGTAGTGGATCCTATGGGGGAAGGGCAGATTCGTGTTGATTCCGAGTTGAGTAAGATACCTTTAGGCGCTGAATTAAACTGCAAAAACGAGGAAATTACGACCTTGCTTCAATGTGAGTTTGTTTGGATAACCGGTATGGAAATGGCTGGAAGATGGTACTTATTGAGTTTGCATGCTGTGAATTCAAATAGAGAGATTAATGATCCTTTAGTCAAAAAACATTGGTTTAAGACATGGATTTATGTAGGGCTTGAGTCCGATCGTCCGTCTTGGCCGGAAAATCCCCCAAGTGGACAAGAGTAACAAAAAAATTAAAGGAGCTGGGGCATGAAAAAATATAGAAAAATGACTTTTTCGTTTCTGCGAAAACTGGCCAATGGAGTGTGGTGGTTAGCTTTTTGTAGTTGTTATAATGTAAGTGCCGCTTTCGCTGAAGCCGATGGTGAGGAACTTACTGATGGTTTGGGTGGAAGTCGTGAAATTGTTGAAAAGTTACAAATAATTAATCCCGTAGTAACAGTTGCCGCTATTCAGAATGAGTTTTTTCCTCGAAGCGGGCGATGGGAATTGGCCTCGCAGTTATCTTACGGTTTGGGTGGGGATACTTATGTACGAAGTCATAGTGTTGGGTTTAATGGGTACTACCATATCAACAGGTATTTTTCCTTGGGGATTTCGTGGCAAAAAGTTTACAACTTTCTAACACCAGAGGGAGAACAATCTATTGCGCAGGCAATTCAGGAATATTATGCCGATCCTTCAGATCCATCACGAGCGTTTCCAGAGGTCAATTATTTAAAAGAGGCCGGTCATTTCAGTTTTTTGTGGTATCCTATTTATGGAAAAATTTCCTGGCTAAGTAGTAAGATTATTCAATTTAATAGTTATCTTGCTTTGGGGTTTGGTAACCTAAGCCTCAGATTTCATAATGCAAATAGCACCCAAGTGGGTTTAGGTTTCAGCTTTTGGGTTACACCCAAGTGGACAATTCGTACTGAAGTTTTGTGGCATTTTTTTGAAGCTCGTTACCACAATCAATTGTCGCCTATGAATTGGGTTTTATTGGGAACACAGCTTGGTTATATTTTTTAGGAGCGCTTATTTATGCACTGGAATTGGCTGATACTCTTTTTTATTTTTATTGGTATCTATAGGGCTAATGCGCAGTTCAATCTTAATCATTTTTTTCCTAACCATCAGGGGAGCGACAACCCTAGTTTCGTTCGTCCCGGTAAATATGGGGAGTGGGAGCTGGTGTTGCTTCAAGAGTTGAAGCAACTAAACATTGAACAATATGTCGTTTTAGAAAATGTTTTGCAAAAAAAGTACGCAGATGCCTTAACCGTATTTCAGCAGGCGTTTAGAGAGTTTAATCAAATTCCGACGATAAGGCTGTTTGAGGCGTTTTTATTGTATAAGTCTGGTTTACGTTTGAGTGGAGTGGAAAAATTGTTGCAAGAAAAAGAGCTAGATCGTGCCCATTTTTATACTTTAAATATTTGGCGATCGCTATTACAAGAATTAACTGACGTTGATTGGAAGGCGATTGAAGTAACTCCTCATTCAGAGATTAGTCGCTATTTTGGGGGAGAGATAGAGTTACGGGTGTTAGCCAATCAGAATCTTTCAGAACAAAGATCAGAACAGTTACTTCCACTTACTTTAAAGACCGTAGACGGAACGTATGAGCAGGCCTTAGTGTACTGGAGCCTTGTGCTTAGTTATCTCAGGGAAAATAAAACTGAAGAAGCAGCTCGTGTGCTGGTTAAGCTATTGGCGAATGAAAAAACGTTAAAAGCCTTTGATCGCGATTTGGTTTTTTTAACTGCCGGTCGTATGCTTTATCAGGCTAAGTTACATCCTGTAGATGTGGAATATTATGCAAAGGTAGGCAAGAAATCTGACCTGTGGCCTATTGCTCGAGAAGAAATGGCTTGGTCTTTGTTGCGGCATCAGAAGCCCCATGAGGCATTTGCCGTGGCCGATGAAATTGCCCGTCCTATTTTTCATGGTTGGGTCAATCCAGAAGTTTATTTAATTTACGGATTGTCCGCACTGGAGTTGTGTCAGTATTCGGCGGTGCAACGCTCGATTGTTATTTTTCGCGATTATATAAAAAAGAGAAAATCACAGTTAGATACTTTGCTTGGTTCTGAAATTAAAGAGGAATCTAAAGGGACGCTTCCTGAGGCCCTTTCTTCTTTATTGAAGGCTTTGCAGGGAGAAGAGCAATTTTTTGTTACTTTGAAGCAGGTTGGTTCTTATATTAATCAGCTTCCGTGGTTGTTTCATCGTAATCGGAGTGTTCGAGATAAGGCTATGGCCCTGAAGGCTGTGCATCGTGAGCTAGCTGGTATCAATCAAATAGGGTCAGATTCTGTAAATAGGGATGTTGTTCAATCTTTAAAGAAACGGTGGGAGGAGCGAAGGGCTCAAATTGAGCACAGCTTATTAAAGCTATACAGGTTAAAACTCAAGGAGGAGCGAAGCAATTTGGATTTGTTAGTTAAAAAAATGGCCTTACTTGAGGTGGAACTTTTAAATCACTTAGTGGGTAACAAAAAACTTGGATCATTATCCCAAGTATCCCACCTATCTCAAGTATCCAAAGTATCTAAGGGGAAACATTATGAAAGTAACATGAAAAATGGGGCATATCGTTTTAGACGACTGGGTGATGAATTATGGATGGATGAGCTTGGATGGTCTACGGCTGAGGTAAAAGGAGTTACCTGTTTGACAGAAACGAAAGGGCGGTGAGGGGGAATGACTATGAATGTGAGCACACAATCTTTTGCTATAAAGATCATGAGAACATTTTATCAAACAAAGTTAAGAACATTAAGGATGACTTTCGTAGGGTTATTGTTTGCAGTGGCGTGTTCTCCATCGGTTCCTAAAGTGTTCCCCGAGCAGGCATTTATCTCCTCTGCGGTGAAATGGGATGCAGGTATTGAATTTATCAATCCCAAGGTGGATATTTTGTTTGTGGTTGATGATTCCTCAAGTATGAGCTCCCATCAGTCGAATCTAGCTCAGAATATTGCCCGATTTTTGAATCAATTCGTAAAGCGACGTGATATCGACTATCAAGTTGGGGTGATTACGACGGCCATGGGTGTTCATAACGATAGACCTCATCTATGTTGTGGGCGTTTGGTTGATCTATCGGGTCATCGCTTTGTCAACTCGAGCACAAACAACCTTGTTCGGGCTTTGCAGATCAACCTGTTGGTGGGTACTCGTGGGGATCCCTATGAAATGGTTTTCTCTCCTATTATGAAGGCGTTAAGCCCTGAAATGCGTAATGGTTACAATAAAGGCTTTTTAAGAGATGATGCCCATTTAATTATTGTGGTGATTAGTGACGCTGAGGATCAATCTGATAAAGAGAATCATAGTGAGTATCATACAAGTCCCATTTCTCCTTATGAGGCCTATCAATTTCTGTTAAATTTAAAAAACAAGGACTTGGATAAGATTATGGCCTACGGGGTGATCGTTCCAGTTAACGATATTTTTGGATGTGCCCGCGATGAGGAAGGTGTTCTTCCCCGTCGTATAGAGGCATTTCTACGAAATTTTGATAAATCGGGACAAAATATTTTTAATTTATGCGATCCCTTTTTTGGGGAACATTTAGTAAGAATTGGAGAACATGCCGTGCGTAGGCTTTCGCGGACCATTTATCTTTCACGGCCTCCCATTGTATCGAGTATCAGAGTTCAGATTGGAGATAGAGTAATTCCCAATCATGCAGATAATGGTTGGGTTTACGATCCTGAAAAAAATGCTATTGTGTTAGGGGTTAATGTTGATCTAAACTCGTTGAGTGACAATGATCGCTTAAAAATTTTTTACAATGCTACTGAGTATGTTGAGACTCGAGATCCTCGACCTTTATCAAAACGGGCTAAAATACAAAAGTAATTATGAACTCTGAAATTTCTGTTTTGGTAACAGGGGGAGCAGGCTACATCGGATCTCATACGGTGAGTCAGCTTTGTGCCCATCCCAAGATTGCTCGGGTTATTGTACTAGATGATTTAAGCACAGGCTTTCGTGAGGCAGTAGATTCTCGGGCTGAATTTGTTCAAGGTTCTGTGTTGGACTCAAAGATTTTAGACTATATTTTTTCTCGTTACCAAGTTAGCGCCGTGGTTCATTTTGCTGCCAAACTGGTAGTCCCAGAATCTGTGATAGAGCCCGTTTTGTACTACGAGAATAATGTTATGGGTATGATTCAGCTGATTAAGGCTATGCGCCGATTTGGGGCGCGCTACTTTATTTTTTCCTCTACTGCTGCTGTTTATGGCAACCCTCCTCCTCATGTTACTTTGATTGGAGAAAATGAATCTCCCAATCCTTTAAATCCCTATGGGTGGTCCAAATTGATGGCTGAGCAGATTTTAAAAGATGCTGTGTCGGCCTATGGCTTCGCTGCGGTAGTGCTGCGTTACTTTAATGTGGCAGGTGCTACCGAGTCTAACGGCCAAAGGACTCGGCATGCTACCCATTTGATTAAAGTGGCCGCTCAGGCGGCGGTAGGGAAACGATCTTTTGTGGAAATTTTTGGTTCGGATTATCCCACTAAAGATGGTACAGGGGTGAGAGATTATATTCATGTGGAGGATTTAGCCCGCGCGCATATTCTGTCCCTGGAATATCTCTTAGCGGGGCATGGATCTTCTTATGAGGTTTTCAATTGCGGATACGGCTATGGGCATTCGGTGATTGAGGTGCTTGAAGCAATGAAAAGGGTTTCTGGGGTTAATTTTGAAATGAGGATGAGTGGAAGAAGGCCGGGGGATGCGGCTTGTTTGGTAGCGGATCCGGAAAAAATTAGGAAGACCTTGGGATGGCGGCCTCAATTTCAAGACTTAGAGGGCATCTGTCGTTCTGCCTATCTTTGGGAAAAAAAATGGTCTGAAAATGGTATTTGAAAAGGTTATTGCTTTTTTCGGTTTTTTGATTTTCTTGTTACTGGCCTGGGTACTTAGTGACAACAAAAAGGCGATTCCATGGAGAACGGTTTTCTGGGGCGTGGGACTGCAAATTTTTTTGGGTGTCGTCATTTTGAAAACCGACCATGGGTTGCTTGTTTTCCAAAAATTGGGAGATTGGACTCGGTTCCTTCTGAATTTTTCGTTAGAGGGTTCGCGCTTTATTTTTGGTAAGCTAGCCGATCCTGAGGGAAGTTGGGGATTTCTATTTGTTACCATGGTGTTACCAACCATAATTTTTATGAGCTCTCTCATGTCGGTGTTATATTTTTTGGGAATTATGCCAAAGATCGTTCAAGCTTTTGCTTGGGTCATGGTTAAGACTATGAGGATATCGGGTCCTGAAAGTCTTGCGGCGGCAAGTAACATATTTGTAGGGCAGACGGAGGCCCCTTTAGTAATTCGTCCCTATTTAGAAAAAATGACTCGGTCTGAAATCATGAGTTTAATGACCGGGGGCATGGCTACTGTTGCTGGAGGAGTGTTGGTGGCCTATGTGGGTTTTGGGGTGGATCCAGTGCATCTGTTAGCAGCTAGCGTGATTTCAGCGCCCGCAGCCTTAACTGTGGCAAAGCTTATGGTCCCTCCGGAGCCTAGGTTACCTATCGATTTTTCCATGCGCATTGGACGGGATGATACCAGTAATATTCTTGAGGCGGCTACTCAGGGGGCAACGGAGGGGTTGCGATTGGCAGCCAATGTAGCGGCCATGTTGGTGGCCTTTATCTCATTAATTGCTTTGTTGAATCATTTGCTTGGAGCCTTGGGTGGTTGGATCGGATGGCCATCTCTTTCCTTAGACCTTATTTTAGCCTACGTAAACGCTCCTTTTGCTTGGTTAATGGGAGTTCCGTCGCAGGACGTTTTCCAAGTGGGGGTACTTTTAGGAAAGAAAATTGTTTTTAACGAATTTGTTGGCTACATGGATCTTGTAAAAATAGCTCCCAATTTGGATCAGCGCTCGGTAATTGTTGCTACCTATGCCCTGTGTGGTTTTGCCAATTTTTCCTCCATTGCCATACAAATTGGGGGAATTGGAGCTTTGGCTCCAACCCAAAAGAAAACGCTAGTTCAGTTGGGCCTTAGGTCTTTAGTGGGAGGAACGTTGGCCTGTTACCTTACCGCTTGTGTTGCTGGCTTTTTAGTGTAAGGTATCTTGGTTTTGTTCCAATTTACTTTCGATTTCTGTGAGGTTTAAGTCTTCTTGATCTAGGTCGCTATCCCAATCCCCTTCTAGAAAAGAGGAGTGGGAAGATATTCCCAGAATTTGATTGGCCTGGGCTTCTAAAAGGTTGTTTTTTGAGGAAAATTGATAAAAGCACTGGGGAAGTTGGTTGGGAATGGGTAGCGGGGTCCAATAAAGAGGGGGTTCTGGGTCCTCATCAGCGTGTTGAAGATACTCAGTAAAGAGGATATTGATTAGATCAACACCTTCAAAAATTTGTTGGAGATGGCGCTTGCCGATAACCGTTGTATTGGATTGGGCCTCCTGGGGATTATCCTTATCTACATCTTTAGTGCTATTTTCCTCTAAATCCCAAGACAACATAAAGTGGTGGTGTTTTAGGCGTTTGGGGTGACCAAAACCCACTGATAAAATCATTTCTTCAGGATACAGAAATCCCTCAACAAACCACTCTTCTTCTGGAAGCTGAGATTTAAAGGCGCTTTGAAACGTCTGTTGGATCTCCCATAGGAGTTCTCTCGGGAGTTTTACCCCGCGGTTTGATGAAGGTTTTCTTCCCATCATGAAAAGGTTCCTCACTGAGCCTTGATGCTCTTTTGAATATCTGAAAGTTCCCCAAAGATAATGATGTTTGTCCGATTTTGCAAATTTTATTTGGATTTTTCACTCTTTTATGTTTGAAAATTTGTTATTAGGAGAGCATTTGATTGTATGAGCCAGGAGTTGCAGGATTTTCAGACTAATTCGTCCCAAAATACAGGGGAGTCGGTTCCGCCTTTTCAGCGTTCGGTGTATATCTCTACCTATGGGTGTCAAATGAATGAAAATGATACCGAACGTATGTATGCTTTGATGGAAATGGCTGGATATGCTGCGGTTGCATCTCCCGAACAGGCTGATGTGATAATCATTAATTCCTGCAGTGTGCGGGAAAAGCCTGTTCATAAAGTGTTTTCGGAGGTTGGCACTTATCGACGATTAAAGGAAAGGCGTCCTCACCTCAAAATAGGAGTTGGGGGATGTGTGGCTTCTTTGGAAAAGGAGAGATTAATTGAGGCCAATTCCTTAATTGATTTTGTATTTGGTACGGATCAAATTGATTTGGTGCCCTCCCTTGTTGATCGAGCCTTTGCAAAAAAGGGAATTGTTGAGGCCCGTTTTCATCATCGTGAGCCCTATCAAATTGAGACTCTGATTCGTAACCCGAAGGTAACGGCGTTTGTTAACATCACTAAAGGCTGCGATAATTTCTGCACCTTTTGTGTGGTTCCCTACACAAGGGGTCGTGAAAAAAGTCGTTTACTCCGTGAGGTGGTGGAAGACATTCAAAAACTCGTCAATCGTGGCGTTAGAGAGGTTACCTTGTTGGGACAGAACGTGAACTCTTATCGTTCTCCCTGTGGAGCTGATTTTGCCGATTTGCTGCAGGCCTTAGCTGAGCAAACCGATTTGGTGCGGATTCGCTATACCACCAGCCACCCCAAGGATTTTAACGAGAAACTAATGCAAATCATGGAGCGTTACCAACAAAAAATTTGTGAATATATTCATCTTCCGGTACAGAGTGGGAGTGATCGTATCCTGGAGCGCATGAATCGCGGATATAGTCGAAAGGATTATATAGCAAAAATTAAGAAAATTAAGGAATACCTGCCCCAGGTGGTGTTATCGACAGATATTATTGTTGGTTTTCCAGGGGAGGATGAATCAGATTTTTGGCAAACTGTGGATCTTGTTTTAGAGGTGGGTTTTGAAACCATTTTTGCTTTCAAATACTCACCCCGCCCTTTTACAAAGGCGGCGCGTTTTGATCAACAAATTCCTGAAACTATTAAGGATGAGCGGCTGCAAAGGCTTTTCCAGGAGTGGGAAAAGTGGGCCTTTCCTTTTGTGAAACAGCGTTATCAAGGTCAGTATGTTGAGGTGTTAGTGGAAGAGTTTGATCAAAAACGGGGTCAGTGGCATGGACGTAGTCGACAAAATAAAAATGTATACTTTCAAGCAGATAAGACTTTGACCGGTCAACTGGTCCATGTTTTAGTGGAAGAAGCGTTTCCCTCTGTTTTGCGGGGACGTTGGATGGAACGAGAATCGAAACAGCATGGTGTTGGGTGAGTTATGGCAAAGTCGGACCTTTTAGTGATGTTAAAACCTTTGGGTATTAATATGAGTCAAATGGCGTCGCGCCCTTTGTTGTTATTGCGCGATGATAGCGGGGAATTAACGTTACCCTTACCTATTTCCCCCTTGGACGCTGGGGTTCTTATGCAGCAGGCAGGTAAGGCCGCCACCATGTGGAGTCCGCATCAGGTAACTGTAGAGATTTTGAAGTTGGCCCAGCTTGAGCCAGAACGGTGTGTTTTTATTGAAATACGAGGTGGAGCCGTTTGGGGGCGTTTGGAATTTAAAAATCAAAAGGCAATTGAAATGCGAGCTGATTATTTAGTTTCTTTATGTTTATATTTGAATGTGCCCATTTTTGCGACTGCAGATCTGATTTGGCGGGCCCGTCATCAGGTTTTTGAAATTCAGGAGCAGGATGGTCTTATGTTGTTCCAGAGTTCTGCTTTTCGCCCCCACGAATATTTAATGTAATTTTTGGTAACAATGACATCATTACATTAATATTACATTAATTCCATATGCGATTCTGAAGGATTAATCCCCATCCCTGATTAAGGGTGCGATTTAGCGGTTGACCCAATAAGTAATCGTTAAAGTAAGTCAAGGAAAGGGAATAAGCCTCTCCCAATTGACGGGTTATGGCGATTTGCAAGACGGTTAATTGATTGGGAGAAAGCGATGGGGTTTCCCCAACGAATAAAAGCATATGTGATGGCAAGTGATTACTTGAATGAAGGATTTGGGTTGCAACCCTCCAGTAACTTTTTTGGTAACCAAGTTCCATTGATCCTGACCATCCCCAGGTAATGGTTTTTTTGTCTTTATTTGAAACATGATTTAATGAAAGTTCTCCTCGTCCTACAAAATCAAATCCAGTGGGGGTTTGCTGACCAACCATTAAGAATCCCCAGCCCAAGGTTGCTTGATTTGATGTTTTTCCCGTAATACCTTCGTAGGCAACGTTTGATCCTCCTTCTAACCAGGTGTTGGGTAAATCAAAACGGAGATAACCAATGATTTTTTTTAACAAAGGGTTAGAGGAAGTGATAGGGTCCCAATAAAAATCACGGGCCATTGAAATGGAGGCTGTGCCTAATGTGAACTGATCATGGGTTACCAAGGATCGCTCTTGTAATACATTGAAAAAAACACTCCACTGCCAATCAAAGTCACTTGAGAGTCTTTTCTGATATGATAGAGACAGCGTTGTTGCTGCTTGATTTTTCATGCGATACCAATAACCAAATTCGTCAGCAAAATATTGTTTTTCGAAATGAAAAAGTCCCATCAGGATCTGCTGAGCTTCATCTCCCGTAATTAGGGGGGAAAGGGCAGAAGCGCTGCCTGCTCCTACGGAACAGCAACTTCCCGCCTTTATTACGATGGGTAAGAAAACAGGAAAGAGAAGCACTATCAATTTAATTCTGATATCCATTACTGGTACCATACTCAAAAGGAGGATTGATTAAATTCCTCATCGGAAATAAAAACTGGTAAGGTTAGTGTTTCTAAAATTTGATTTGTCTCTGGTTGCATTTTGTGCCATCGTAACTCCCAATCCCCCGGCATAATAAAAAATACCTGTTCCACTAAATAAGTTCCGATGTCTACTTTGGTTACTGTAGTGGGACTTGATCCATGATTCATGGAAGGCATCCATAATTCTAAAACAAAGCTATTTGTGCTTTCTAGCAAAACCGGGGATTGGTCGAATCGATTGAGCCGAAACATTTTTATCAACAAAGAACCATATTCAGAATGATTTGGTTTTTTGATCCATTGCCAGGTAACACATTCCTGGCCCGAAGGAAATCTCAAGTTGCAGGCTGTTTTCTCTGCTGATTGGGTTGTCAAATCCGAAGGACAAGAACGTTGCGAAAAGAATTTAGGTCGAGCGCATGAAAAAAGCCATAATGAAACGCAAACAAACCCAACTCCCCAAAAAATCCTAACCCAAGTCATCCGTGTTGGTCGGAACACGAGCCTAGTGTGATCTTCCAGCATGGTGTCAACCATTGAATCAAAGGATCGGTAATGTCAACTTATGGTGCGCTTACTATGGTACTATGGAGGACACAATGATGAGAAAAGTAATTCAGGTTACAGCCGTATCGGTTTTGCTGGCAATGCTAAGCTATGGAGTAAGCTCCTTTGGGAGGGAGCAAAAAGAATCAGAAAAATGGCTGATAAATGGAGCCTTAGAGTTCAAAAAGTTTGGTATCTTCATGGATTTTAAATTTTCCGATCGCGGAGGATTAAACAATGGGACCTCCATGAAGGTGAATTTCTATACATTTCAAAACATGTGGGAAAAAAGGGCAATCGATTTACAACAAGAGGGTTATGAGCTTGAGGGGGTGAAATTATGGATGCCTGATCATGGGCATAAAGGACCTCCGGTGCGGATTTCACAGGACCAGGGAGCTTTAGGGCAATATGATGTAAACTATATGTTGATTATGTTAGGAAAATGGGAAATTCATTTTAACGTTAAAAATAGAAGAACGGGTGAAAGTGAGGCCAAAAAGCTCACAATCATCGTAGGACGCAACGATAGTACATTGTTGGTCCCTTAAATGAAAAAAGAGTTTAGTGGATATTTTTGTGGGGATGTATTTGTTTAAGGGCGTTTTCAATGATTTCAAAATAGGCGTGAACCAGGAGGGCTCGGCTCTCCTGATCTAAGTTATTAAGGTAGCCTAATTTTTCGCTTAAAGAAGAGCAGTTAACAAGATCGCGGATGAGGTCTTCCATTTGTTTTTTTGTTTCCGAAATATTTTTTTTTGTGAGAACGTGTTCCAGCGTGTTTAAAGCCTGTCGAATCTGATGATTGTGAAATAAAACATGGAAACCGCAAACTGAATGGAGAAGAAGGGCTTCCATTTTTTGGATTTTCTTTTCGATGGTTGCTGACACGGTCGCCTCCTTGCGAGAGCATCAGAACACAAGATACTTTTAGTTTAAAAACACCCGTTTCACTCATCAATACATTTCTTTTGACGATTTGTGCCAAATCTTTTCTCATTGCTCTTTTTTTTAATGTGATTGTGAATAATTTTATGAAAAAAAGTAATGTTACCCGGCTGCCGCGACTTAAGTCGAGAAAAAAAAGAGTTACTTTAAGAAGGCCTAAAAAAAGCAAACAAGAAATTGTTATTGATGCCTCACTTGGCTTGGTTTTTAGCTCTGAAGAGGAAATTTTAAACTATTTCGAAGCATACATCACTTTTTTAACGAAAAGTTACCAAGAGTTGCAAGATAAGAATGAAGTTCCATTGGAAAACATCGGAGATTTAGAAGACAAGGTAAATCAATCTATTGAAGATCCAGATGAGGTTTGGATGTTACCAGAACTTCCAATTGAATTACATGGGAAAAAGATTCCGGTTTTCTCTTTTATTCGTTGGTATGACAATGAAAATTATTTCCATGTTCTGTTGACCCATGTTGATGCTAATGATGAGCCAACTTTTATTTATTACCAATTTTTTACTAGAGATCGAAATATTGTTGAGCACTTCCGCAGGGGGCGGATGGTTTACGATCAAACCTTGCACTCCTTAGAGTTTGCAATGATTGATGGGGATGCCCTCAGTGAAGGAGATCCCCTGGCCGTTGGCCTGTTTAATGCTATGTTAAAGTTACGTTCGGCAAATGATGTTCCTTTTGATAAGTTCAAAGAACTTGGCGAGCAATGTAGAGACATAACCATTGAATCTGCTGATGAAATTTGGAGAGTACAAGATAGTTCTGGTAACATTTTAGTTACTTTTATTAGGGATTTTCCTGATCATGGAATAAAAGATTTGCACTATATCGTAGTTACTCAACAGGACGTATCCTCGGGTGTATATGGTTTGTTGTTTTCATTTCCCACAAATGATCTAAATTTAGTAGAGCGCTATCGGCATGGTGAAAATTTAGAGGCTGATGATATTAATCAAGAGTCTGCTCATTAATGGTCATTAATGGTCATTAATTGTCATAAATTGTTATTCCCTGTTTCAGTTAGTGATAGGTTTGCACTATAAGATGTTACAGGCAAAACTTTTGTATTTCAAATAAAAATTGCCCGTCGCTGAAGTCAGTTCCTATAAGGCTTTGTAAGGGATGCAACTTACTTAAATTAGAGGGCTTACTATTTGTATAACGATTGGGATTTGCATCAAACAGGGGAGCCAGTGCTGTTACGAATTTTATTGAGTCGTTACTTAAATAAAGGGAAGGCGTTATAATTTTTGCGTTACCTTCTTGATCAAGAATGGCTACCAATTCGATTTGGGAGAAAAACTGTTTGGCATCAGATACACTGATTCCCAAATATTGGGCGACTCGTTTCATATCTTCCCAGGTAATATCTTGGTAGCTATATGGTGTTCTCAACCAAGATTCACCCACGCGACGTTGGAAATAAAATCGTACATTCTGCCATTCTCCCCAGGTATTGCTTGGGGTGATGGTTCTCGTCCATAATTGCAGGGCATGCTGGTCTTGGCTGCCAAAAGAGTCAGGGATTCTAATGAATTTGACTCGGATCAAATGATATAACTTACCAAATTGGGGATCATCTAATACCTGCAATTTTATTCCTAATTCAGGGTTTTGTGACATATCAATAGAACATTCAGCCAGTGATTGTTGGCTACCAAGGGTTAAATTGGTTAGAGACTGATTGTTTTTTGAAATATTTTGTTTGTTAAAACCGCAGCCAGAAGCCAACAAAAGAGAAGAGACAGTAACAGTAATGATTTTTTGCCAAGATATTTGAATGTTCATGATTTTTTGATTGTTGTTCATATCTTCCCCCCTTGTTAAAGTGGTGATACTTTCTTTTAGGCAACGAACGTGCCAAAAGTGCTCATTTTCTTTTTTGGTTTATTGACCTTCATTGATTTATATTGAGACAGGAACAATTTTGGTCCGGCGTTTTTAGTCTCTGTTTAGCAAAAAGACGGAGTAAGATGTTCACTACCCTTGGCGGAAGGTTCCCAAAATGAAACAAACCTTATTAAATTATAGCTTTTAATTTTCTAATCGACAGACTCAAAAAAATAGCGTTTGCAATCCATAGACTTATTTCTGGAGGTAGAATTTCATTTTTTGCCACGGTTTCTCCGAGGACTACCAGAAACCAATAGGAGGCAATGACCATAACACTCACTGCAAAGGAATTGGTCTGTTGGCGTCGATTGACATTAAAACTAACTGCGAAACCAAAAATAATCAATAACAAGTTGGCAAAGGCTACACTCAGTCTTTTGTTCACTTCGATCCGAGCAGATTTACGTAAATCTTGGGATTGCAGTCCGTTGATTAGATCTTTTAAGGTCCAAGAGTTAAGACTTTTTTCATTCTTTGCGAAGATTAAATCTTGATCAGAGACTTTGACTAAATATTCTTTAAAGTTGATTTTAGCATAGGTTTGCGATTGTGTGTGAATGCTACCGTTAAAAAGCTTAATCCAGGCCGAACTCGAGGTTGGGGTAACTTCGGTGATGAATAAACCAGATTTGGCGATAATGGCGATGGGGTGATCGCTGTTGCTTTCGTCAAAGATAAGAACCTTCTCTAGTTCACCGGTTCTGCTATTTGATTTCATAACAAAAATTTTGAGATTGTCATAAATGTCGGTAAATGTGTTTTCTTTAAGATGGACTTGGGATTTTGCTCGAGATAGTTCGCTAATAGCAGACTCAAATTTGAAGTTACTGCGAGGGGCAATCTCTAAATAGTGATAAGCAGTTAAGAGGCTCAGTATGAATCCGAAAATTAAAAATGGTAACAATAGATTAATGGGTGATATGCCCAAAGAAACAAAGGCCACCGATTCTCCATCATGAGAGAGTCGTGAAAATGTTAATACCATAGCAAAGAGAGCAGATACTGGTAAGATCGCTGGGACTAAGGAATTACCCAGATTGAAGCAAAGATCGATAACTTTATGAAACTCCACTCCATGAATAAGGAAAAATTCAGTTAATCGAAAAATTTGAAACATCAGTAAAATAAATAAAAAACTCAAAAGACCAATCAAAAGTCCAGGTAAATACTCGAAGATAAGGTAGCGCACTAAAGTCCGTTGCATTATCTTCTAATCTCTCTCTAAAATAAGGGAAGCAATGATCCCACGCAGCCGAATTTTGTTACTCTTTGATGATCATATAATCTCAGACCATTGGCAAATTTTTCTTCAAAAAATGGGATTTGTTGTTGAGGTTTTGCGATCGGACGCTGGAATTAAGATGAAGCTGTTGGATCTCAACCCCAATGCTGTGATTGTATTGGCTCGAGGAATTCATTTGCATCTTGATCAGGTATTAAAAAAGCTTAGTCAAGAAACGTGGTTTAAGGGAAAAATTTTGGTTTGTGAGATGCAGTCTCACCCCATCAATTTAGGCAATATTAAAAACCTAAGATTTGACGGGGTTTTAACTTTAGATAATGTTAGTGATGAAGAAAAGCTAGAGGTATTAGCTCAATTGTTAGATCTCGATTATCAGATGTTAATTGATAAGTACCGAAAGAGTATTGCCGCTAATTCTGCCTCTTCTACCTCCCAACAATCCCTTTTTGTGAGACCAACTGGTCCTTCATCTGGTGGGAGCGCTAGTATGGTCCGCCCTTTAAATGATTATGTGACCAAACAAAAGAAAAAGTGGGTCAATGGCCAAGTGCCGGGGTTTAAAATTGATGACATTAAGCGACAGTTTCAACAGCATTTTGTGGAGGATGTGGACCCTTCAATTCTTGAGGAAAAGAAGCGCTTTGTAAATGCTTTGTTCAAAAAAAAAACCAAATAACATTAAGGGCCAGGAGGTCCCCATATGGCAACTTTAACTCAAGTGGTAACAGATAGGGATTTTCAACAAAAAGTGGGCTCTGGATTGGTTTTAGTTGATTTTTGGGCCGAGTGGTGTGGGCCCTGTCGGGCCATTGCGCCTAAATTGGAGGAATTAGCACAAGAATACGAGGGTCAGGTTACCATATTGAAGTTAAATGTTGATGACAATCCTGAAACTCCAGCTCGTTATCATATTCGGGCTATTCCTACCCTAATTCTCTTTAAGAATGGCCAACCCATTGATCAGGTGATGGGGAATGTTCCTAAGGAACAGTTGCAAAACATGATTAATCGACACCGAAATTAGACGTCCGCCTAGTAACATCTCCCCATAAACTTTGTTAGCATTTTTTTATGGCTAAAATAGGGGAGTTGCTAGTAAAAGAAGGTTACCTTAAAAGTGATCAATTACAAAAGGCGCAAGAATATTCTAAGCGTACTGGTCAAAATTTGATTTCGGCGATTATTAATCTTGGTTTTTTGACAGATGAACAAATTTTAAAGGCCAAAGAAAAAATTTTTAAAATACCTGGGGTTGATCTCAATAAATTTCCAGTTCAAAAGTCGGCAGTAGAACTGATTCCTCGAGATTTTTGCGAAAAAAACATCCTAATTCCTATTCAAACTGTGGGTGATCAGGCTATTTTAATTGCTTTTGCAGAACCAGGAAACTTACAGATTCTTGATCAAATCCGCTTTATTACCAAAAGAAAAATCCAATCTGTTGTTGGTACAGAGCCTTCCATTTTGGCAGCAATTGATCGATACCATATGGCTTCGGCCTCGGTGGCGCAGGGAGCCCTGGCGGAGGTAGAGGCATTTAGTGAAGGGGATGTTGCCGTTGGAGGCGATGCTGTCGTTAATTTGGCTGGTGTTGATTCGAGCGGAGGTGAGGACGCCCCTATTGTAAAATTTGTGCATACAATTTTGCTTGAGGCCATTCGTCTTAAGGCCTCTGACATTCACTTTGAGCCTTATGAAAAACGATTGCGCGTCCGTTTTCGCTTGGATGGTAACTTGGTTGAGGTGCAAAACCAACCAGTGGGAATTGCCAGTGCTGTAGCCAGCCGATTAAAGATTATGAGTAAATTGGACATTGCTGAAAAGAGAAGACCCCAAGATGGACGAATTAAGATCCAGTTTAAAACGACAAAAGGCATACAGGACATGGATTTTAGGGTAAGTGTTATGCCGACGATTCATGGGGAAAAGATCGTTCTAAGGCTACTTGATAAAACCAATTTGCAGTTAGATATGACCAAATTGGGGTTTGAGCCTGATGATTTAGAGCTGTTCCGTAAGCACATTCATATGCCTCAGGGCATGATTTTGATCACGGGACCAACCGGATCAGGAAAGACGACTACTATTTATTCAGCCTTAGCCGATTTAAATAAACCTGATGTAAATATTTCAACGGCTGAGGATCCGGTGGAATTTAATTTAGAGGGAATTAATCAGCTTCAAGTGAATCCAGATATCGGAGTTACTTTTTCTGAGGCCTTAAAAACGTTTTTGCGGCAGGACCCTGATATCATTATGGTGGGTGAGATTCGTGATTTAGAGACGGCAGAGATTGCGGCCAAAGCAGCTTCCACTGGGCATTTGGTGGTAAGCACTCTTCACACAAACGATGCTCCCCAAACCGTAACCAGGTTAATTGAAATGGGAGTAGCTCCCTATGTTATTACTTCGACCATCAACCTAATCGTTGCTCAGCGATTAATCGGAAAAATATGTGATACCTGCAAAGTCTTGCAGAAAGTGCCCGATCAAGTACTTCTTGATTTAGGGGCCGATTATGCGGAGCTGGGAGAGTACAAAATCTTTTCGGCAAAAGGCTGTAATGTTTGTCATGGTTCAGGCATTAAGGGGAGAATCGCTATTTTTGAATTATTAGTCATGAGTGATTCTATTAAAGAGGCCGTGCTTAAGGGAGCTAGTGCCAATGAATTGCGCATAATTGCCAAGAAAGAGGGAATGAGAACCTTACGAAGATCGGCACTGTTAAAACTCAAAAGAGGCCAAACGACGATTCAAGAGGTGATTAATTCATCGGTGAGGGATGTATGATGGGTTATGAATTAGTCTTAAAGGCTATTCGTAACAAAAAGGCTTTTTTGTTCGAGTTCCGCACTGATGGACTTGTTTTCATCTATGATGGCATTGTTTGGGAGAAATTGGATAATCCTGACTTGCCAGCGTTGGATGAATGGTTACCCACCTTTGTGGATCAGCTAACCCCCGATATCAAAATGAAGCACAAAAATCAGGCTTCGTGGAGGGTTGAGCTGGATTATTCGGGAGAGAACTTCATTTGTTCATACTCTCATCACTATAAGAGTTTGCGTATCTCCCGTGCCCCCTCGAAAGCCCTTAATTTAAAAGAATGGGGTTTCCTGGAAAATCAAATAAAGAGCTTATCACAGCCAGGACAAATTACTTTAATTACCGGGCCGCAAATGAGTGGAAAATCGACTTTGCAAAAATTGTTAATGAAATCGTCAGAAATCGGAGGGGTGTTACCAGTTGTTAAAGAGCCTGGTAGCCTTATTCCCTCGCCGAGAATTTGGTATTTTGGCGATGAGAAAAATATCCCAATACGCGAGGTTTTGGATTTATCTTTGTACGGACAAAGTGTCTGTTTAGCCTTCGAAGCTTTGGACTTGGAGGCCTGTCTTCTACGGTTTTTTGAGCACATTCCGACAGTTTTTCAGGACCGAGTGATTCAATTTTTAACAGTTGTCGAAACGAGATTGTTACCTGGAGTGGAACAGTTGGTGGTTCCCTTTTCTTCGTTCTATCAATTGCGCTATTGCCCTCAAATCATGTTAGATAAAAAGGATTGGAATGCTCTTTTAACATGGAATGAGGGTAGCAAAGAAAATTTTAATGTGAGGACATTAAATCAAGCCTTACTTCAGGGGGTTATCAGGAGGAAGATTGAAATGCAAACTGCCTTTTCTGCGTCAACCTTTCCGGAAGGATTAGACTTACTATTAAAAAGATTAGGAGTATAAGCCGTGAACAAATTTGCCTACTTAGCTACGACTCCGAAGGGCAAAACGATATCTGGTCAATTGGATGCTGAGGATGAGGCAAGTGCTCGCATTTTGTTAAGGGCTCGAAATCTGAATCCTATTAGGGTGGTAAAAGTGAAAGGGACCTCATCTACTCCTTCAGGATTTGTTGTCAAAGGCAGGATATCCTCTCGGGATCTCCAAATTTTTACCAGGCAATTCTCTACCTTGATCAGTGCTGGAATTCCGATTCTAGATTCTTTAAAAATTTTAGGAGAAGGGAAAAAGAATCCAACATTGAAGGAGGTTTTGTCGAAGGTGCAAGCAAGCATTCAGCAGGGAAAGAAGCTTGGAGATGCATTAGGGGCTCATGGAAATATTTTCGACCGCTTGTATGTGAATATGGTGAAGGCGGGAGAAGAAGCAGGTATTCTTGATGGAATTCTACAAAGATTATCGGTTTATTTAGAAAAGGCTGAAAAGATAAAAAAACAGATTAAAAGTGCCATGGTGTACCCTGTTTCTATAATTGTTTTGGCCTTGATTGTGATTACAGGAATATTGATTTTTATCGTACCAAAATTCCAGGAGCTTTATAAAGGCAAGAAAGAGTTACCGGCTTTGACTCAGATGGTAGTCGATATGAGTCATTTCATCATAGAAAAATGGTATTTGGTCATAGCTTTCATTCTCGGGGTTCCTTTTATTTTTTTTCAGTGGTATCGATCGGCTGAAGGAAGAGAACTTGTAGAACGTTTTTTAATTAGGGCCCCCGTTCTTGGCGAAGTGGTTCAAAAAGCAGCGATCGCGCGTATGACTCGTACTTTGTCAACTCTCTTGTCCGCGGGAGTTCCAGTTATCGACGCCTTAGAGATTGCAGCCAAAACTGCAGGAAATGTGGTCATTGAAGAAACCCTGTTGCGCTGTAAGGAAAGTGTCATTCAGGGTAAAAGTATTGGGTTGCCTTTGTCCAAAGAAAAGATGATTCCCGATATGGTAGCCCAGATGGTAACCATTGGTGAAGCTTCCGGAACTTTAGATACCATGTTAGGTAAGGTAGCCGATTTTTATGAGGATGACGTGGAAAATGCCATTAAGGCAGCTACCTCTTTGATTGAGCCTGTTTTAATGGTGGTTGTTGGAGGCTTTATTGCCTTCTTAGTCATTGCTATCTATCTGCCCATCTTTGATGTGGCTAGCTTGCGACCTGAATGAAATACGTCTGGCTTATTCCGAGTATCATTTATGCATTGTTAATCATTTTAGCTGGAGCTATTTATTTGATTGAAGGTTACCTAGTCCAAATCAGGACGCTTCAGATTTTATACTTTATAGGCGCTTTGGGTTTAATTGGTCAGTCCATTATTATTTTTTGGGAACAGAGAAAAAAAATAGTAACGAGGTCCATTCAAGTACTCGATTTGATTTTAATCTCTTCCGCTATGTTTCTGGTAACTTCTGGTCAGAGCCTTCTTTTCTTTCTTGTTTTAGTATACGTTTTTTACACTGGCTTAACAGGATCTCATCGATGGCTGGATTTAGTAACAGGTTATTTTATTTTTGTTAACGTAATATCACAGTATTTGATGTTTGATCAAATGACTCTTCCTGACATTCTCATGCAACTTATCTTTGCGATGTCGCTTTTGGTGGTTAACTTTATGAGTCGATCGGTTGCGGCGAGTTTTTCAGAAGAGCAACAAAAAAATGCATTTTTACAAAAGTTAAATCAAGCAATTTTCGCTAATGTGCCCTATGGTTTTCTTGTTACTAATCCTGACGATGGTACTTTAGTTCATTATAATCCTTACTTACGAGATCTTTTTTTAAAGGTTCGTCCGCAGACAAACCCTTTTGAAGTTACTAGTCTATTTGAGATTTTTCCTGAATTAAAGACTTTGGATACTTCGGATCGGATGGGATTGGATCTCATTCACAAGGTAGCTGACGGATTTGTGTTTTTAAGGGCGAAGCTGGTTAAATTGTTAGGAATCACTCCTCACTCTAACCTTTACATCATTGAAGATCGAACTGAGATTGAGAGATTAGAAATGAGTCGCAGACAATCTGAAAAATTGGCTGCGATAGGAACCTTAGCTGCTGGAATTGCTCATGAGATTCGCAATCCATTAGCTGGAATCAGTGGTGCTTTGCAGTTGCTAGAACCAAACATTGTTACCGATGAATCAAAGCGCTTAGTTAAAATTGTGTTTCGTGAAATCGATCGACTAAATGGACTCATCACGGAGTTTTTGGATTTTGCCCGTCCAGAGCCTCCTCCTCCTACCTCTTTAGTGAATTTAAAAACTATTTTAACAGATTGTTTTTTAGTTGTGGTTAATGATCCTCGCTTTCCTTTTTTGAAAGACCTGAAGCCATTTCAATTTGAAGAAGATTTTTTTATTTTGGGATACTCAGATAAGCTCAAGCAGATGTTTGTTAACATTATGGTTAATGCAGCCGAATCCATGATTCAATCTCCTGAAAAAAAATTACAGGTTACCTTAAAGAAACAGGATAATCTCGTTAAAGTGGTCATTGAAGATACGGGAGAGGGTATGGATTCCGAGACCGTTCAAAAAATTTTCGAGCCATTTTTTACGACTAAGGACAAGGGAACTGGACTGGGGATGGCTATTGTTCTTAAAATCGTCCAAAATCATCGGGGTTATATTTTCGTAGAAAGTCAGAAAGGAAAGGGGACTCGAATCGAAATTCACTTTCCTACTGCTGTAACTTAAGCTAACCTAAAAAGAGCCGTTAATGTTAGTAACCTTAATTATTGGAGGGCCTCCATGAAGCCGCGTATCTTAGTGGTCGATGATGAAGAGTCTATCCGGGAATTTTTAGAAATTATGTTAAAAAAAGAGGGTTACGAGGTTTCACTGGCGGAAGACGGTGAGCAGGGCAGGGAGTTTATAAAAAACAAAACGTTCGATATGGTGATTTCGGACCTACAAATGCCTAAATTAAACGGATTAGAGTTACTCAAATGGACCAAGCAAAACTATCCCGATATTACTTTTATGATGATTACGGCATTCGGTACCACAGAATCTGCAGTAGAGGCCATGAAGATGGGGGCGTATGACTATATAACCAAACCTTTTAAAATTGACGAGGTTAAGATTGTTATTGCCAACGCCCTAAAAGCAAAACACTTGGAGGTGGAAAATCGTGTTTTGCGTAAGGAATTAAAAGCCACGTTTTCCTTTCAACAGATGGTTGGTAATTCCGAGGCGATGCATCGTATTTTTGACTTAATTCAGCGGGTGAGTCAGGCCCCTTCCAATGTGATAATTACCGGGGAATCTGGGACTGGAAAAGAAATGGTGGCTAAGGCCATTCATTATAATGGGGCTTTAAAAGATCGACCTTTTGTGAGTGTCAATTGCGGGGCCATTCCTGAGGCTTTAATTGAGTCGGAGTTATTTGGTCATAAAAAAGGTGCATTTACCAGTGCTATTGCTGATAAAGCTGGTCTTTTTGAAGTGGCCAACGGGGGAACTTTGTTTTTGGATGAAGTGGGAGAATTACCGTTATCAGTTCAGGTAAAGCTGTTGCGTGCCCTTCAAGAACGGGTTATTCGCCGACTGGGAGCGAACGATGATATTAAAATTGACGTTCGTATTATCGCTGCTACCAATCGCGACCTGCAAAAAATGGTAGCAGAGGGGACCTTCCGCCAAGATCTATTTTATCGATTGAATGTAATTCACATTCATTTACCTCCGCTGCGCGAGCGAAAAGAAGATATCCCTCTTCTTGTTAATTTTTTTGTTAAAAAGTTTAACGAACGCCTCGGCAAAAACATCAGTGGTGTTTCTCAAGAGGCGATGGATCTTTTAATGAAATACCATTATCCGGGAAATGTGCGCGAACTGGAAAATATTATCGAGCGGACCATGGCCTTGGAAACTGGGTCGATCATTCTTCCTGAAAGCCTTCCCCCTTTATCGGGTAAATCTTCTGAGCCAGATGGTGCTAAGTTCAGGACCACTTATGAGATTGAACTTGATAAAAATGGGATTGATTTAGAGAAGGTGTTAGGTCAAATTGAGAAGGAACTGATTTTGAAGGCCATTCATTTGGCTGGCGGGGTGAAAAAAAATGCCGCCAAATTACTGAAGGTTACTCCCCGCTCCATGCGTTACCGATGTGATAAATATAATCTCGGCCCTATGGAGGATGAGGCTGAGGACATCTAAAATGTGATTTCTAACGATTTTTATTTATTGATTACACCGCTTAATCAGGTTTAGGATCAGAAGGCTTTGGGTGTGGTCTCATAGCTCAACGGGATAGAGCCACGGTTTCCTAAACCGTAGATCCAGGTTCGAGTCCTGGTGAGGCCACCAAATCCGCTGCGGCGGTTTTAGGATGCCCGAAAGTGTTGGGCGCTAAACGGAAGCTTATTATCAATTAACTCTTGAAGGAAGCTAGGGACATTTCCTGTTGGTTCCAATCTCCCATGGAGCCGTCCGTCGGTACCCCGAATGAGACGAGGAATATGATAAATGGGAACCACATTATAGGCACCCTTTTCATCGAATCCAACAACCTCGGAGATAGAAGTTACCTTTCGGGAACCATCGCTAAGTCGGCTAATCTGCACAATGAGCTCCACAGCAGAGGCTACTTGATAGCGCAAGGCCTTTTCTGAGAGTTTGGTATCTCCCCCAGAGGCAAGGGCCTCTAACCGCACAATGGCATCTTCAGGGGTGTTGGCATGAACGGTTCCCATCGATCCTTTATGACCGGTATTCATAGCTTGAATGAGTTCTAACGCCTCGCTAGAGCGAACCTCACCAACGATAATACGGTCCGGTCGTAAGCGTAAGGCACTTTTTAATAGATCTCGTATGGTAACCTCTCCTTTTCCCATTTGATCAGCCTGTTTTGTTTCAAAAAAAACCACATGATCGTGCTGGATTTTCAATTCGCTTGAATCCTCAATGACGATAATGCGTTGGGTTTTAGGGATATAAGAGCAAAGTAGGGACAATAAAGTGGTTTTACCGGAGCCTGTTCCGCCACTGACTAAAAGGTTTTTCCCGAGAAGTACACAGGCATTTAAAAATAAGGCCGCTTCCTGTGTGATGGATCCAAGTGCTATATACTCTTTAAAGGTAATTTGGGATTGGGTGAATTTTCGGATACTTACAGTGGTTCCATTTCGGGCGCAGGGAGGAATGACCACGGCAACCCGAGACCCATCGGGAAGGCGGGCATCTAAACGGGGCTCGTCCTCCGATATCCGTCGACCCACGCTCTGAGCAATATTGTTTACAGCCGCTCTTAAACTATCCTCATCGCTGAACTTTTTATCGGTCTTATAAAGAATGCCCTTTTTTTCTACAAAAATTTCATGGGGTCCGTTAATTAAAATTTCACTAATGGTTGGGTCATCCCATAATTCGGTAATGGGTCCTAAAAAATTGCGAACCGCAGCTGCTACCACCGAAGATTTTGTCATTTTTGACTATACCCCCTTATAATGTTTTGTTACCTTTTGGTTTAGCATTGGTTACTGACTACTTAACCGGGGTTTGGGTAACACATGGATTTTACCCTCAAATCCACTTTCTGGGCAGATAATATAAAATGTTCCCTCTTTTTTGACCGGTAACATGATTTTTTTTACCTCACCAAAGGGCATACTGTCTTGAATGCCAAATTGGTCAATAAGAAAACTAGCCAATCGATTGTTACGATTGACATTAGTAATCACTAACTCCACTTTGGTGTTAGACTCAAATTGGACTTGGTTGGGAATAAATCCGTTATCAGAATGTAACATAACAATTGTTTTTTTATTATGATCGAGTTCTGGTGATAGTAACTCTTGAACCCGGGGGTGAGTATTAACTGTGGAGGACGGTTGGGAATCTATTTTTTTTGATATTTTCTCAAAGTTGGAGGGGTGCCGTTGGGCGGTTGTTTGCGATGAAATTTCAATGGTTTCCTTAGATTGAATCGTAAAATGGAGTAAGCTTGTTAAAAGGAACACGAGGGTTTTTATGGCGCGAAAAATCCATTGGTTTTTGCTAGTGGATTTGGGTGCGTTGGGTGTATTCCACCAACTCATTGGCGACCTCCAAGGCAATAACATTTTGGAAATCTTCAGAGAGATGCTGCAAAAACTGAAATAATTCACTTCCTTTGGTTTCATTAAGCTGTTCTACGAGAGAGCGATGGACTTGCCAGTGGGATTGACGAAACTGCACAATTTGATGCCAATCCTTTTGAATCACCCGTTGAATGGCTCCAATGGCATATAGGGCATCAAAAATTTCCTGTAAATTCCCTTGTAAATACATATCAACCTCCTGTTGATGTCACACGCTTGTACGTATGTAACAGCGGCTTTTAAAACAAAAAGTTGAGTCTAGAAATGGGGGAATCAAAGCCCAAAGTCTGAGACAGATTAGTACGGGGTTGTTGATGACAGGTAAAAATGATTTTTAATTTTTATCTTCGGAGGATTCTGATTTCTTCTTTGATAACAAGAAAACGACAATAATTCCCACAAATACAACGGAGGAAAACATCATTAATTTTAAAAAATATTGGGTAAACTGTTCGTTATTTATGATCTCCAAACTTCTTAAAGCCCCTAATGCAACAGCCAAGATAGTTTCAATCACAACAAATAATAAAATTAATCTAATTTTTACACCCTTTCTTATTTTTTCCCTATCTATTTTTTTATTTTTTAAATCCCTTCGGCAATTCTTAATAATTCATTATACTTTGCTATTCGATCTGTTCGGGATAGCCCGCCAGTTTTGATTTGATCACATCCTAGACCAACTGCTAGGTGGGCAATGGAAACATCTTCAGTTTCTCCCGATCGATGAGACATGATGGTTGAGTAACCAGCCCTTTGTGCTAGAGTAACAGCCTCTATGGTCTCACTTATGGTACCAATCTGATTCATTTTAATGAGAACCGCATTAGCCGCCAGACGCTCAATTCCCATTTTAATGCGGTTGGGGTTAGTAACAAAAAGATCATCACCCACCAATTGGATTTTTAGTTCCTTTGTGCCGTAGACCCATCCATCCCAGTCATTTTCTGCCCAGCCGTCCTCTATGGAAATTAGAGGATAGCGTTGTATCCAGTGTTGGTAAATACGGGTTAGCTCTTCGTGGGAAACTTTCTTGCCTTCAAATCGATAGCCATCTTTTTCATAGAATTCGTTACTAGCCACATCCAAAGCCAAACTGATTTGAGCGCCCAATTGGTAACCTGCCTTTTCTATAGCCCGGGCCAATAGACTTAAAGCTGCTTCGTTGTTGGCCAGTTTGGGAGCAAAACCCCCTTCATCGCCAACGGAAGTGGGAAGTCCCTGGTCATTAAGGAGTTTTTTTAGTGTTTGGAAGGTTTCCACTCCCGCCCTTAAGGCCTCAGCAAAAGAGGAAAAGCCATGGGGAACGATCATAAACTCCTGAATATCCAAACCGTTATTGGCATGAGCGCCTCCGTTAATGACGTTCATCAAGGGAGTGGGTAGGCGGTTTCTGGCAATTCCACCCAAATATTGATACAATGGCACTCCTGCCTCTTGGCTTGCTGCCTTTGCACAGGCCAAAGAAACCCCCAATATGGCATTTGCCCCAAGCTTTGATTTGTTGGGTGTTCCATCAAGCTCTAGTAAAACTTTATCTATTTGAACTTGATTAAAAACAGACATGCCCTTTAATGCAGGGAATATGATCTCTTTAATATTGTGTATGGCCTTTAGCACCCCTTTGCCATGAAAACGTTTGGGATCGTTATCCCGAAGTTCCAAGGCTTCAAAACTTCCTGTTGAGGCCCCTGAGGGCACGATGGCACGGGCCCATTCTCCACTTTCGGTAATCACTTCTGTTTCAACGGTGGGATTGCCACGGCTGTCCAAAACCTCTCGGGCATGAATCAAGGCTATGTTTGACATGGGGCGTCCTCCTGAGCGTTTACGAGGGATTTTTTGTAAGAGTCTTTTTTTAGACGTTTAATCAGCCATGCACTGTCTTCCACTAGACCAGGGAAATCTTGAAGCACCTTCTGCCAGTTCAATCGCCGCATCCATTTTTTAGAACGCTCTGGGCTTTGTTGGCTCATTAAAGTAACCAGTTGGGTTGCTCTAACAAAAAAATCTAAAATACGACTTAGATTCTGCTGTAAAAGATCTAAGTCCGATTCCGACGGTTCTCCTGTTAATTCCAAATGTGGAGAGGAGGACAGGGGTAACTGAAGCGGGGTCTTGTCGACTGGATCAGGGTCAGGGGCCATATTGCTATCCCCAGGTAGTTCTTCTTTGCCAGGCTTTAACTTTTTGCGATTCCTGTTACTTGGCTTTTCAATAATCGAGACCAATTCGCGAAAAATTTCTCGGCTTAGACTCAGTGAATGAAAAAGTGCCTCTTCGTTACTTTCCACTATGGCTAATTGATGGGTAACTAGAGGATGGGAAGGGTGGTTGGACGATATTGATACTGGAGCAGAAGATGGCAAATTATGGTCCTTTTGGTTAAGGGTCATAATGAGTTTTCCATGCTCATAACGGCAATTCCCAGAATGCCAGCCTAAATATTTTGGCAAAACCTCTAAGCTATGAAGAACCATGGCAAATGACTTGGGGTATTCGAGAGGGGCATTCTCCCAGCTAAGAACTATAAGATTCTTCGATTTTGATAGCACGTGAATATTCGGGGCTGGTGAGACGAAATGTCCCAGTAACACATGGGGGCGCTCAAATGCCTCAAAAACATCGGGCATCATCCGTAAAACACTATCAAGGGTTCCCCAGGCTCGGTGGTTAAAGGAGCTATGGGCTACTTCTCTTAAAAATGCATCCTCACTTGGTATGGTCCCCTTTTTTTTGGACCACCAAGCCATAAAATCACTAATGATCACCTCCAAATCCTGCCCCAATATCCATTGGCCTGGATCCGTAAGGGTTCCTTCTGCCCAAGGCCATTCGAAAAATAACTCTGCAAGGTCAAGACCCTGAGCTTCCCCATAACTCAAAAGAGTGTTGGTGATTTTAGCGCTAAAATAAACTGCCACATTCTAATTTGTAGCGAGTTGCCATTTAAAAAGCAAAAAGCCGCCACATATGTTGCGTAGCAATGAGGGGCGTTTTAGGGTCCTTTTCAGGGGTTTACTTGACCCAAGCGGTGATCTTTTTAAAATCGGTGAAATGGCTATTATCCGCTCGGTGTGCGGTCACACTCCTTGCATTGCACCTTCAGCATTTGTTGCTGAGAACGCTACCATTGTGGGTAACGTTATTATTGGAGAGCAATCGTCCATTTGGTATCATGCAGTTTTACGAGGTGATGTTAATCGCATTACCATTGGCGATCGCAGTAACATTCAGGACGGCTGTATTGTGCACGGAACCTATCAGACCCATGAGACCGTGGTCGGCAATCATGTTACAGTGGGGCATGGTGCCATCTTGCATGGGTGTTTTATTGGCTCTGGATGTTTAATAGGAATGGGGAGTATTGTAATGGATGGGGTAGAATTAGGTGAATATTGTCTGGTGGCTGCAGGTTCACTTTTGACTGAAGGAAAGAAATTTCCATCGAAGACTTTGATTGTTGGTCGTCCCGCCTCTGTAAAGCGGTTTTTAACAAACGATGAAATTGAAATGCTTCATCAGAGCAGTCAGAACTATCTCATGTATATGCAGTGGTATCAACACAGGGTCTGACAGAATTAACTAAGAGAGGGAGGTGAGTGTGAATATTCGCGAAACCTTAACGTACGACGATGTGCTTTTGGTGCCAGCCTATTCAGAGGTATTACCATCTGCGGTTTCGACTCGGGTCCCCTTTGCACGAGGTGTGTATTTGGAAACGCCCATTATTTCTGCTGCTATGGATACAGTAACCGAAAGTCGTTTAGCTCGGGTGATGGCTCAGCTTGGAGGATTAGGGATTATTCATAAAAATCTTACCATTGAGGAACAGGCGTTAGAGGTGGAGAAAGTAAAAAAATATGAATCAGGAATGATCACTGATCCTATCACTTTGCCGCCCGAGGCTAAGGTTTCTCAGGCATTAGAACTTATGAAGAAGTATTCAATCTCAGGGGTTCCTGTAGTTAAATCAGATGGTCAGTTAGTAGGGATTTTAACCAATCGCGATCTGCGATTTGAAACCAATTTGGATCAACCAATTTCTAATATCATGACCAAAGATAATCTGATTACGGTTCCTGTGGGAACTACTCTGGATGAAGCCAAAAAGATATTGCACAAGCATCGCATTGAGAAGTTGTTGGTGGTGGATCAGAACAAGCGCTTGAAGGGTCTCATTACTATTAAGGATATTGAAAAGGCGCGCACCTTTCCTCAAGCGACTAAGGACCGTCAGGGTCGGCTGATGGTGGGGGCGGCTATTGGGGTAAATCAGTGGGAACGAGCTGAGGCTTTGGTAGCTAAGGGATGTGATATTATTGTGGTTGATACGGCTCATGGGCATAGTCTTAATGTGATTCAAACGGTAAAAGAGTTGCGGCGGCGATTTCCTGATCTCATTTTGGTAGCGGGAAATGTGGTAACAGCTCAAGCTACTGAGGCTTTAGCGGATGCTGGAGCTGATGTGGTTAAAATTGGCGTTGGTCCGGGTAGCATTTGTACCACTCGGGTTGTCGCAGGAGTGGGGGTTCCTCAAATTTCTGCTATCATGGATTGTCGTGAGATTGCCCGACGAAAAAACGTTACCCTTATAGCAGACGGTGGTATTCGATACAGTGGGGATATTAGTAAGGCTTTGGCGGCAGGGGCTCATTCTGTTATGATTGGTAACTTGCTTGCTGGCACTGAGGAGGCTCCGGGTGAGACCATTCTTTATCAAGGCCGAACTTATAAATTGTATCGTGGAATGGGATCTTTAGGGGCCATGTCTAAAGGTTCACGGGATCGATATAGCCAGAGTGATGTGGTGGATGAGCAGAAGTTGGTTCCAGAGGGAATTGAAGGGCGTGTGCCTTACAAAGGAAGTGCAGTAGCAGTGATTCATCAGTTAATTGGGGGTTTAAGGTCTGCAATGGGTTACTTGGGGGTTACTTCGGTGGCCGAACTCCAAGAAAAAGCAACAATGGTGCGGGTAACCCAAAGTGGTGTTCGAGAATCTCACGTTCATGATGTAACCATCGTGAAAGAGGCCCCTAATTATTGGACCGACTATTAATCACTTTTTATGACATGTTTTGGAGAGAAGATGCGGGGAATCGTCATCCTTGATTTTGGTTCACAGTACACTCAAATCATCAGCCGTCGTTTTCGGGAGATGGGATATTATAGCGAGGTGTTACCCTGTTCAGTTGATCTGGATTTACTAAAACAAAAGCAACCCTATGGGATCGTTTTATCGGGAGGTCCTTATAGTGTTTATGAACATCAAGCCCCGCAAGTGAGAGTATCCGATCTTATGGAAATCGCTCCCATACTGGGAATTTGTTATGGCATGCAATTGATTGCTCATCAATTGGGTGGACGGGTGCAAGAAAGTCACGTTCGAGAGTACGGTAAAACTGAAATATTTTGGGAGGAAAATGATCTATTTTCTTATCAACGCCAAACTGTGTGGATGAGTCATGGTGATGTGGTGGTTCAAGCTCCCCCGAATATGAGATTAGTGGCTATTACGGAAAATGGGTTACCGGCTGCCTTGCAAGGGGAAAGGGTTTGGGCCGTTCAGTTTCATCCTGAGGTTCAACATACTGAGCGGGGTGAGCTCATTTTAAAATCGTTTGCTCAGCTTTGTGGAGCTCCTCGAAATTGGGCGGTAACTGATATTATGGATTTTGTTTTTAATCATTTAAAATCCTATCGCGTAGATGGGAGGGTATTGTGTGCTTTGTCTGGTGGGGTTGACTCGACGGTGACCGCATTGCTGTTGCAAAAGGCTCTGGGAAGCGATCAAGTGGATTGCGTGTTCGTCGATAATGGCTTTTTAAGAAAGGGTGAGGCAGAATGGGTGGCTCATCAGTATCATGGTCTGGGTTTAAATGTAAAGGTTATTGATGCCAGGGCCCAGTTTTTAGAATCATTAAAAGGGGTTACTGATCCTGAACATAAGCGAAAAACCATTGGTAGAATTTTTGTTCAGGTGTTTGAAGAGCACCTTAAAAGATTGTCTCATATAAAATGGTTAGCCCAAGGCACTTTGTATCCTGACGTTATTGAATCGGTAACGGCGTTCGGAGGACCTTCTCAGGTAATTAAGTCCCATCATAATGTGGGGGGTCTTCCCCCCAATATGTCATTAAAGGTGATCGAACCGTTACGGTGGTTGTTTAAAGATGAAGTCCGTAAATTGGGCCTAGCTATGGGGATTCCCCAAGCGCTTTTGCTGCGTCATCCATTTCCTGGTCCGGGATTGGCCATTCGGATAATAGGGGAGGTTACTGAAGACCGTTTAGAGATTTTAAGGGAGGTGGATGCTATTTTCATCGAGCACCTGAGAAGAGATGGTTTATATGATCAGATTTGGCAGGCCTTTTCTGTATTGTTACCGGTTCATACGGTAGGGGTACAGGGGGATGGTCGAACCTATGAGAAGGTTGTGGCTCTGCGAGCAGTTACCAGTCAAGATGGAATGACTGCCGATTGGTATCCCTTTTCCCCAGAATTTTTGAAGAAAGTGAGTAACGATATCACTAATCGGGTAAAAGGGGTAAATCGAGTTGTGTATGATATTACAAGTAAACCTCCAGCAACTATAGAGTGGGAGTAATGGATTTTGTTCATTTGCATGTGCATTCCGACTATTCCTTACTAGAAGGGGCCTGTGAACTTGATCGCTTAGTTGCCGAAGGAAAGAAATATTTTAAGGCAATGGCGCTTACTGATCATGGTAACATGTATGGTGCCATTGAATTTTACTTTTCCTGTATCGAATCCGGATTAAAACCCATTATTGGAATGGACGCGTTTTTTACCTTAGGCTCTAGGCAGGAGCGTCCTTCCCATTTGCCGGTAGAGCGACTACGTAATCCGCCCCAGTTAGTACTGCTTGCGAAAAGTTACCAAGGCTATCGTTCATTGTGTGAAATGAGTAGCATTTCTTTTTTGGAAGGGTTTTACTATCGACCACGTGTTGATTTTCAAACTTTGGAGACATATTGTTCTGATATCATTTGTTTAACCGGTGGATGTCGAGGTTTGATCTATCAACTATTTGTTCAAGAGGGTGAGGAATCAGCCTATAATGCCCTAAGGCGACTAAAGGATATTTTCCATCATAATTTATTTGCTGAATTCACTAGAACCCAGAAACCTCAGGAAAAAAAATTTGAACAATGGTTAAAGGCAGTATCTGTCAAGTTAGGTATCAAAGGGGTTGCCACAAATGATGTGCATTTTGTATCTCGCGAGGATTTTATCAAACAGGATATTTTATACTGTATTGGTAACAATCTTTTATATCGGGATCCCCACCGTTCACGACTTTGTAATGAAGAATACTTTTTAAAAACTCCCCAAGAAATGAAGGAATTATTTTCTGATGAGCCAGAATGGATTGCCCATTCTGTGTTAATAGCAGAAAGTATTAATCTTAGTTTTAAATTGAAAGATGATCAGGGTAGGCCAATTTATCGTTTACCTCGGTTTCCCACTCCTAACGGTAAATCCTTAGCAGAACATATTCGAGATGAGGCGTTTTCGGGATTTGAAATGAGAAAAAGGGAGGCCTTAGATCGGGGGCAATCGTGGAATGAAGAGGTCGACGTAATCTATCGCAAGCGTTTGGAGTATGAGTTAGAGGTAATTGATCGAATGGGTTTTAATGGTTACTTTCTTATTGTTTCTGATTTTATTCGATGGGCGAAAAGTCAGAGCATTCCTGTTGGCCCTGGAAGGGGGAGTGGGGCTGGCTCGCTAGTAGCCTATTGTCTTAATATCACTGATTTAGATCCCATTAAACACAATTTATTGTTTGAGCGTTTTTTGAATCCGGAACGCATTTCTATGCCTGATTTTGATATCGATTTTTGTCAGAACCGAAGAGATGAAGTAATTCAATATGTTACCGAAAAATATTCGTCCGAATCGGTAGCGCAAATTATTACTTATGGAAAATTGCAGTGCAAGGCTGCTATCAAAGATGTGGGACGGATATTGGGAATGAGCTTTGCCGAAGTAGATCGAGTTACCAAATTGGTTCCTGAAAAGTTAGGTATTACCATTCAAGAGGCATTAACTTTAGAACCTCGCTTGACTGAACTTATGGAAGAATCCCCAGAAGTGAGGGCTTTAATCACCATGGCCCAAAAAGTGGAGGGTATGGTTCGACATGCTGGAATTCATGCGGCGGGAGTCATTATTACCGACGGAAGGATTCGGGATTATGCTCCATTAGCTCGAGGGGCTCATGGAGAGATTGTTGTTCAGTTTGACATGAAACATGCTGAAAAAATTGGACTTATTAAATTCGATTTTCTGGGCTTAAAAACATTAACTCTGATTCAGTATGCATTAGAGTTTATTAAAACCAATCATGGTAAATCGATTCAGGCAAAAGATATACCCATCGATGATCCGGGAATTTATGAACTGATGTCTGCTGGAGATACTTTAGGAGTTTTTCAATTTGAGGGTGAGGGAATTACCGATGCCATTCGTAAAATAAAGCCGACTTGTTTTACCGATATAACAGCTATTAACGGTTTGTATCGTCCAGGTCCTTTGGCCATGATTCCGGTGTATGCCCGCAGAAAAAATGGTCAAGAGCCTGTGGAATATTTATTTGAAGATTTAAAGGATATTCTGCAGGAAACCTTTGGGATTATTGTGTACCAGGAACAGGTAATGGCCATTGCTTCTAAAATTGCTGGCTACTCTTTGGGCGAGGCGGATATGCTTCGAAGGGCCATGGGCAAAAAAATTAAGGAGGAAATGGATAGACAGCGTGAGCGGTTTTTAAAAGGTGCAGTGGCTCGCGGCTACGATGAAAAAAAGTCAGTAGAGCTTTTTGAATTAATGTATAAGTTTGCGGATTACGGTTTTAACAAAAGTCATGCAGCTGCCTATTGTGTGATCGCAGCGCAAACAGCTTGGTTAAAGCGTTACTATCCTGCAGAGTTTTATGCAGGACTTTTAACCACGGAAATATCTGATACCGATAAAGTTGTTGAATATGTGAAAGATGCTCAAAAACATGGTTTGGTTATTCGCCCGCCTCATGTAAACGAGTCTTTTTATGAATTTACCCCTATTGGCAATGAGATTTATTTTGGTCTTGGTGCCATTAAGGGAGTAGGAGAGAATGTTGCAAAAGAAATTCTTCGCGTTCGGGAATCGCTTCCCAATAAGAAGTTTCGTTCTGTTTTGGAATTTTTTGAAAATATGGACTCCAAACTGCTTAACAAAAAAACCATTGAGTCCCTTATTAAAGCAGGGGCTTTGGATCATTTGGGTTACTCTCGTGGTCAGCTTTTGACTGGATTTCCCAAGCTAACGGAGTGGGCGCTGGCGCGACAAAAAGAAAAAAAATCAGGCCAAATGAGCTTGTTTAAACTGGATTCTCAAAACACGTTTATCGAGTTACCGGATGCCACTAATATCTCAAGACTTGAGCAACTTTCCTTAGAAAAAGAGGTCTTGGGTTTTTATTTAAGTGATCATCCTTTGAGAGGGTATGATGTGTTTTTAAAAAGATGGACATCCGGGGAAATTCGTGAAGTTTTGGAACGACAGGCACAACAAAAAATGCAAGTCGTTTCTAGCGAAAACAAGCAGCGCTACCATTTTAAGAATCCAGAAGGTAAGCGATCATTTGTTCGGTTAGGTGGTGTGCTCCATGGTTTACGGGAGGTTGTTACCCGTAAAGGTACTCGCATGATGTTTGCGCGGTTAGAAGATTTGTCGGGCTCTGTTTCTTTGGTGGTTTTTCCTGATACGTATTCACGATATAAGGATTTGTTACGAGATGATCGTACTGTTATTGTTGGTGGCTTTCTCGACGATGATCAGGGTGAAATGAAATTGTTGGTAGAGGATTTAACCGACTTAGAGTCAAGTATTCAAAGAATCCCCCAAGTGTGGGTCATGCTGGATGAAATTGATGAAAATGAGTGGGGATCGTTTTTCGATGAAATAAAAAAACGTCCGGGATCAGTAACATGTCAATTTTTACTAAAAACAGAGGGCGCAACCGTTGAAATAATCCCTGATAGCCCAGTTAAGATTGCCTTAAGCTGCGAAGTCATCGAAGATTTTCGCAAAAAAATAGGTCATTTACGGTTTTTAAGGATTCCTGATCATTTTGTGTCTTAATTATTTAAACGGAATGAGCCATAAAACCATTAGAGAAATCTCACTAGGCCGCAGATTTTTTTGATTCTTCGTGTTTTATTTGTTCACTGTTGATGGAGCGTTTCAGATAATTTTCCAAGTAATTAATAAAACTCGTCCACTCTTGATTGCTTTCCACCACCCGAAAACCACATTTTTTCTGAATTTTGTCATGCCACACAAGAGAGATTACTAAGTCGATGGGAGCAATTCCTGCTGGATGTAAACGAAGGTGATATCGAGAAGCATCGGGCAAATCACCGATTAGTGATCCCCCAATTCCTGTAAAGCTAAGATTGGTGATTTTAATTCTACCAATAATTTTTTTATAATCAGAATGATCATATATTTGACCATAAAAGGTAACCATATACCTTTTGTATCTGGGTGATTTCGAGTCCAGGCCTTTAGGATGAGGAATGAGGTTTCTGTATCTTTTATCGTCGTATATTTCATGAAGGCGGTGTAATTCATATTCACTCAGCTCAAAAAGAATTTGTGATTTTTTGATAAAAAACCATTCAAATTCCTCAGGGGCTAGTAAACTATTAAAATGAATTTGAGGGGAACGCTCAGGAAATTCCATATTGATTCTTGGTAGTTCAAAAAATAGAGAATACATAGTTATTCGTTCTTCAAACTGTCCGTAGTGCGCATAATATCGTTCGGCGGCAACTCGTAGGTCCAAAATTCCTCCCATTGCAGGATTGTGATTTATAAAATCGTAGGGAACAGGTTTATCATTCAATTTTTTAAAGAGAAGTATGTGATAGTAAAAATCTTGCCATTTAGGATTAATTGCAATAACAAAATGGGTAACCCCCAAAAAATCGGTTGCATAGTGATAGAGAAATTTGAAAAGAGGGAAAAGAATAGTTCCCTTGCGGTTTTTAAATGGCTTTTTTACTGCTAGCGATGAAATTTCTGCAATTTCACCGTTAATGTGAGAAAGATCAAATAAAGCATCTGATGGAATACCAAAAACGGACTTTCGAATTAAGGTAACCGTAGCGACCACTTCTTCGTTCCAGAGTGCGACTAGTACGGATGAAGTTGGTAGCATATGATATTTAGTAACTCGAATACCACTTTTTTCTGGAGTGATTAAACCTTCTTCAGTATATGCATCATGTAAAATAGAAAAGGCCTGTTCTAATTCTCTGTGGGTGGTTGCTACCTTGAATTTAAGTTCCCTTGGAAAAGGATAGGGAACTTTAACTAACTTCCTTAAAATCGGTCCTTTGAGATTGTCTGGTAACCATTTTGCCAGTTTCCGAAATGAAATTTTCATACTCGATATTAGTCGGATAATTTAAAAAAAACTTAATACTTTGGTACAGGCCGTGTTTGCGCTGATCTAGTTATTACCTGATATCGCTAGGTTCTACTTTTCGCGTTTTTTTGGTTAAACAATTTGACTAAAAGTTAATCATTTTTTTAAAGTGGAACCTACTATTATGTGGCTGACTTGGTGAAAAAGTAGATCATTCATTTGGTTACTTATTTTGAAGTCCATTATTTTCGACAAATAAGGCTGTGGTTAAAACCCCGCTTGGATAGAGCTAGTGGGTTTCGTTCTTTGAAGAAGGGATACGTTACTTAAGTAGAAATTTATGGTGACAAATCACAAAGCTATTAACCAACTTCTCTACAGACATTAGCCCAACTAGGAAGGTTGAATATTGGACTTATTTTAGAAACTTTTAATTTGATCCTTATCCTAAAGGGCCATGAAAACATAGAGATTGATCGGTATCTATAACTGGATCTGTTCTGGAAATGGATTTTAGAGAAAATATTCCTAGAGGCATTTGTTGGGAAATGGCTTTTTCGGATTAGTACAGTAAGATATTCTCAAGAATTATGGTATGGGGTTATGCGCCTTGACTATGCTTTTTCCCCTGATCGTAGCTATTTAACTCAAAATCTACAGGTTTTGCAGTACCAAAGACGTTTCTTATCTATTAGTTACGATTCACCGACCTTTCAAAGGTATTGGATTTATTTTATAAGCTTTTCCAGTGAGAGATTGATGGGTAACACATTAGATAATCATCAATTTCCGTCGCGATCTGAATGGA
>JANWYU010000227.1 GCA_025055135.1 Pseudobdellovibrionaceae bacterium
ATTATAACTATCTGCCGGGACCAGACGATATTTATGTTTCTCATGCCCTAATTCGCAAATGGGGATTGCGCACTGGTGATACGATAACAGGTACTGTACGGGTACCTGCTGGTAACGAAAAGTATTTTGCTCTTCTTAGGGTGGATACCATTAATTTTGAGCCACCCGATGTGGCTAAAGATAAAATTTTGTTTGATAACCTGACGCCCATTTATCCTAATCGTCGTATTCGCCTAGAGCACAATCCATCTGAATATACGACTAGGGTTGTGGATTTGCTCACCCCTTTAGGGACCGGTCAAAGGGCTTTAATAGTGGCGCCGCCCCGCACGGGTAAAACAGTGCTGTTGCAAAACATCGCAAATGCCATTTCTCACAATCATCCTGAAATTAAATTAATCGTGTTACTAATTGACGAACGCCCTGAGGAAGTAACCGATATGTCTCGTTCGGTAAAGGGAGAGGTCATCAGTTCAACTTTTGATGAGCCGCCAAGCCGTCATGTGCAGGTGGCAGAAATGGTAATTGAAAAGGCTAAACGCTTGGTGGAGCATAAACATGACGTGGTGATCCTATTGGATTCCATTACCCGGTTGGCGAGGGCCTATAATACGGTGGTTCCCCCAAGTGGTAAGATTTTGTCCGGTGGTGTGGATAGTAATGCCCTACACAAGCCTAAGCGATTTTTTGGGGCGGCTCGCAACATTGAAGAAGGCGGGTCTTTAACCATCATTGCCACTGCTTTGATTGATACAGGATCCCGCATGGATGAAGTGATCTTTGAAGAGTTTAAGGGAACCGGTAACTCGGAAATCCACTTAGACCGCAAGCTTATGGAGAAGCGTATATTTCCTTGTATGGACATTAACAAATCGGGAACGCGCCGAGAGGAGCTTTTGGTCGATAAAAATGATCTCAATCGTTTGTGGGTCTTACGTAAAGTGTTGGCTCCAATGAACGTGGTGGATGCCATGGAGTTTCTTTTGGACAAACTTACCCCCACCAAAACCAATGCGGAATTTTTAAAAGCCATGAGTGGAGGGATGTCGGGTAGTTCATAAGAGAATGGCTCCGGATGGTTTGGGGGAGGTGTTAAGTAAGACAAGCGGCTAGGCTTTTTTGTTTTTTCCGTTTACTATTGAAATCTTCCATGTTATTGGACTGAACTTTGAGGAGTTTTTATGAAAAAGGACATTCATCCCAAATTGAACGATGTGATTTTTAAAGATGTATCGTGTGGATTTGCCTTTCTTACCAAGTCAATTTTGACCTCAAAAGAAACAATGAAGTGGACTGATGGAAAAGAATATCCCTTGATCACGGTAGAGGTTTCTTCAGCGTCTCATCCCTTTTATACAGGTAAGCAAAGAATTATTGATACTGAGGGGCGGGTGGATCGCTTCAAGAGGAAATACGGCGGACTTGGTAGTAAGAAATAGTTCCAAAGTGCCGTGTTTGAAAAACTTCAATCGCTCGAGCAAAAATTTTTAGAAATTGGCCATCAATTAGAGAATCCTCAAGTTACCTCCGATCAACAAAAGTTTAAGTTGCTGATGAAAGAATATCGCGAACTTGAGCCGATTGTTGAATCTTACAGGCGTTACCAGCAAATCGAAAAACAAATTGCACAAAATCAGGCCTTGCTTAAGGAGCAGGATGAGGAACTTCGTGCTTTGGCCAAGGAAGAACTAAAGAATTTAGAAGTGGAAAAGGAATCTTTGGTTGCATCATTAAAGATTCTTCTTTTGCCCCGTGATCCGAACGATCAGAAAAATGTCATTATTGAAATTCGGGCGGGAGCAGGAGGGGACGAGTCCAGTTTGTTTGCGGCGGAACTTTTTAGAGCCTATGTGCATTACGCCAACAAAAGAGGGTGGCAAGTGGAAGTGCTTTCCATCTCCGAGGGTAACGTAGGGGGCTACAAGGAGGTAATCGCGCGGATATTGGGTGATAAGGTGTATTCGCGGTTGAAGTTTGAAAGCGGGGTGCATCGAGTGCAACGGGTTCCACAAACTGAGGCGCAAGGTCGTGTTCATACCAGTACGGTAACGGTGGCCATTATCCCCGAGCAGGAGTTGGAAGAAATTAAATTAAACATGTCTGATATTAAAATTGATGTTGCCCGAGCTCAAGGGGCGGGAGGACAGTCTGTCAATCGAACGGAATCTGCCGTACGGGTAACACATATTCCTACGGGTATCATTGTTTTTTGCCAAGAGGCCAAGTCCCAACAGACCAATAGAGAGAGGGCATTACAGATTTTATATTCAAAATTAGTCCAGTTTGAGGAGGAAAAAAGACAACGTGAAGCAAGTTCTCAGAGACTGGCTCAAATTGGTACTGGGGATCGATCTGAGAGAATCCGTACCTACAATTTTCCGCAAAGTAGGGTAACAGATCATCGTATTGGTTTTACCACACATTCAATTCAAGAAATTATGGATGGCGATATGGATATCATAATTGAGCCACTGATTTTGCATTTTCAAGCAGAAGCGCTAAAGCAGCAACAACAGGTTTAGTTTGATTGATGGTGATGCAACTTAATCATCTCTTGCGCACAGTAACAGATCATTTGCGTGGTGCACCTGGGGTTATTAATCCCAACTGGGAGGCTTGCCTGCTGGTTGGCTTTTATTTACAACGAGGACCTTCGCAGCTTTTGTTAAGTTCAATGCTCGGGTCTCGAGAAGAGCTTCAAGAACATGTCTGTCAGTCCATTCTGGAAGGATTAGAGCGTCGTCGTAGTGGTGAGCCTTTAGCTTATATATTGGGATACAAGGAATTTTACTCGCGGGTATTTCATGTGAGTCCAGGGGTTTTTATTCCACGCCCTGAGAGCGAGCTACTGGTAGAACGTGCCATTCATTGGTGTCGATCGCATGCAACCGGATCTACCGAAGTGTGGAATGTGGCAGATTTGGGGTGTGGCAGCGGAGCCATTGGGATTACAATAGCTGTTGAGATCAAAGAATGTTCGGTAACACTAATTGACAATTGTCCTAAAGCTTTGGAGGTTTCCCTACGTAATATTTCTTCCTTTGCAAACAGGGAAGGGAAGGCTTTTTTAAATCGGATCAAATGTCTTTTAATGGATTTAAATCAACCTGCGCGCTTTGCTGAACAATATCACATGATCTTAGCCAATCCGCCATATGTTGATGATGCCGATCCCAGCGTTGATCCGTGGGTTCGACAGTTTGAACCTCATCACGCCGTGTTTGCTACAGACAGTGGTTTTTTTTGTGTGCGAAAATGGTTAGAATGGGCGTTAATTTCTTTAAAAAGGGGAGGATGGTTGGGAATAGAACATGGTTGTCAGCAAGGCCCCATGGTAAAATGCGAGATGGAACGTCTTGGTTTTATGGATGTTACTCCTATTTATGATTATCACAATTTTTGGAGGCATACGGTGGGAATTAAACCAAATCATGGTAACAGCATGATTTAAGGTGGTGATCAAGTGGATCAGTTTCTCATTCAAGGTGGAATACCTCTTTCGGGAGAAGTTCAGGTAAGTGGGGCGAAAAACTCTGCATTAAAATTATTAATTGCCAGTCTTTTGTGTGAGGGAAGACATTATTTTCGAAATGTTCCTAATTTGGTGGACATTCATTCGACAGCCAAACTACTTGAGACTTTGGGAGTGAAAACCTTTTTTGAGAATGACCTTTTCATTTGTGATGTGGGTCCGGCTCAGCAAACCTTAGCTCATTACGATCTGGTGCGCAAAATGCGGGCAAGTATTTTGGTTTTGGGGCCCCTCTTAACCAAATATGGCCGTGCTCAGGTTTCCTTACCAGGAGGTTGCGCCATTGGTAACCGTCCTATTGATTTACATATTGAGGCTTTGCGACAAATGGGCGCGGAAATCACCATTGAAGAGGGTTATGTTCATGCGCGGGCCTCACGCTTGAAGGGAACAAAAATTTTATTTGATCAGGTAACAGTAGGGGGTACAGAGAATGTGTTGATGGCTGCCGTTCTTGCCGAAGGAAAAACGGTGATTGAAAATGCGGCTAAGGAACCCGAGATAGTGGATTTGGCTAACTTTTTGATTACTTTAGGAGCCAAAATCAAGGGACAGGGAACTAGTTGCATTGAGATTGAGGGAGTAAATTCCTTGAGGGCATCGGGCAAGGAATATGTGGTGATGCCCGATCGGATCGAAGCGGGAACATTATTGTTAGCAGGTGCCATTACAGGAGGGCGAGTAAAGGTTCAGCAAGCCCCCCCTTTCCATCTTGAAGCTTTATTTTCAAAATTAAGAGAGGCGGGCTTTAAAATTGTGGAAGAGGCAGATGGTGTTACTCTAGAAAGTCCTAGCGGAGGACATCGTGCTGTAGATGTTACCACTGCGCCTTATCCCCATTTTCCAACAGATCTTCAGGCACAGTTTATGGCCTTAATGTGTTTTGCTCATGGGACTAGTGTGATTACGGAAACAGTTTTTGAAAATCGGTTTATGCACGTTCCAGAATTAATGCGGATGGGGGCTGATATTACGAGCAAATCCCGTGTCGCCGTTGTGCGTGGGCGTCCTCGTGGCCTTACAGGTGCCCCGGTAATGGCAACTGATTTAAGAGCCAGTGCCTCTTTGGTGCTGGCAGGTCTTGCGGCCCAGGGACAAACCACGGTCAATAGGATTTATCATTTGGATCGTGGCTATGAGCGTTTGGAGCAGAAGCTTCAATGTTTGGGGGCAAAAGTAGAACGTATCGCAACG
This sequence comes from Pseudobdellovibrionaceae bacterium, assembly GCA_025055135.1. Lineage (GTDB taxonomy): Bacteria > Bdellovibrionota > Bdellovibrionia > Bdellovibrionales > Bdellovibrionaceae > JANWYU01. Next base: position 4,727 of record JANWYU010000227.1, read on the forward strand.
TGAACTCAAAAGCCCTAATTTTTAAATAGGGGGCGCCATTCACCTTCACGATTTCTTCAGGAAGATGGTCAATATTGGGGAATCTTTTTAGTGCTTACTCTTGAGCCTTCTTGTTATTGTTTTGGTTTTTCATACCAAGGTCTAGTTTTGGTAGTAAGTCGAGTCTTAGCTCTTAAGTCGGGCCAGACCCAGACGATGATGGGGTTGAAAGGAGAAACGGTAACATCCCAGGTAACACGTAACCACAAAGGAGGAGATCATGGGAATGCGAATAACT
>JANWYU010000230.1 GCA_025055135.1 Pseudobdellovibrionaceae bacterium
TGAGTTTAATCATGCCATTCGATCTTTGCTTTCGGCTACCTTAGACTCTAATGATATTGGGCAAGTAAATCCGTTCGATGGGGTAAGATTAATGGGCTATATCGAATTTGATGATCGAGGTCAGCTGATTTCAGGACGTAGTTTTATTCGTATTGAGGTGCATGATAGTTTTGTGGGACAAGTTCAGGATGGCCATCGGATTGAGCCTATTGTGATTCAGGTTCCCGTAACTGCTGCTCGTTTTGTAAGTGGCTATCAATTCGAAGTGCGGGCAGAGGATCAACATGGTTGGATTTTATTACAAGGAATTGATCAGTATGGCCGCTTTGTCGGGCAGCTCTCCTTTCGCAACACAAATGGACGATGGGGTGAGGGCTTAAGCTTTGAAATTGAAACCTGTGGTTTTTTCCGTTGTCATAAATAGAGGCCATCTTTAAAATGCGAGGAGATGCAAACGATTATTGATCTTCTTCGCGTGTTGGTGGGTAATCAGTCGATCGTCGATGTGGGTCGACTGAGTTTAAAATCCGAACAAGAAGCCCGGGAATTTGTTCAAGCCTATGGGTTTGATGTCCGTGATGTGCATGATCAAAAAAAGCTCCTTTATTATTATCGGCGGGCCTTTGTTTTTTTGACTGAAAAATTTGATGTTTCTGAAGACAAAATTCCCAGTTTCTTTAAAAAGGCCAACCAGATTGATCATCTTTTGAAGATGTTATTGTTGGCTAGTGGAAGATCATTTGAACCGGGGTTAGAAGAAGAGTGCAGTGTGAGGGAATTACAGTATTGGTCCTGTGTCCTTTTGCGGATCATGCATGCCTTTATCCATGCTGAGAATGATCTGTTTCACCTTTTTTCTGAGGAAATTCAAAAACAGATTTTAACTCCCGTGCAGAATGTTGTGATTACTCAAGGCCCTGATGCCAAGCCCTATTTGAAAGGAATTGTTTTTGGTCAGGAAGGAAGGATTGAGCTTGTTCGCTTTGAAGTAAAACCTCATAAAACCTCGGTAAGTAGCGTGATCAAATTACTCGCTAAAGCCGAGACCCATATGATTGATATTCATGATAAAATAGGGGTACGGTTTGTTACCAAGAATCTTATTGATGTGTTTAGAGTGCTTCTGTTTTTAATAGAGAATCATATTGTGTCTCCTGCTCATGTCATGGCGGGGCAAACCACCAACACGATTTACCCTATTGATTTGTTACAAACCTTGATGCTGGACCATGATGAGAAAAGAAACCTGTTTTACCGATTTTTGACGGTGGCAAATTCTAGCGATTTATCCCTCGAGGAACGTAAGTTATATGACCTGCAAGAGAGGGATTTGATTGAGTTTTTAGAAGCTCAGTTAGACGGTTATCGCGAAAAAGTGGAATTTGTGAGAAAAGAAAATCGTTACTCAGCAAAGGAATATCAATTCATTAAATTTGTAGAAAGGCGTTTAATACGGTTACCTAACTCCTACGGAAGTGGGCGCTTTTTTTATCCATTTGAAATTCAAATTTTAACCGAAGCAGGATATCAGAGGGCTATGGAGGGCGAGGGTGACCATATTAACTATAAACAACGTCAGTTGGCGGCAGCCAAAGCCCGGGTGCTAATGGCTGATCAACTATTGGAAGAAAATCAATGAGATGGTGGTATCCCCTTGTCTTAGTTCGGAGTATTTTCGTGACCTTTTTTTATCTGCCTGTTTTTACTGTGGTGGGAAGTGTGGTTGTGATTGCTCTTGTGAAATTGCGCTTAGGTGGTGAGAATCACGTGATCAAGTGGTGGGCTCAGTCTCTGTGTTGGCTTTATGGAGTGCAGGTTGTGGTTCGGCGGTGGTTTTCCTCAACACAAGCCCCTATCTTAGTGAAAGACTATCAAAATCAGTCCTTGGAGGATTTGGTGTCCCGAC
>JANWYU010000007.1 GCA_025055135.1 Pseudobdellovibrionaceae bacterium
TCGGGATGATGGTATCGCTTTGCATCATCGGTCGAGTGATTTGTTAACTCAAGATCCTGAGCTCAGGTATTTATTGGTGTACACCGGACGTCCTCATCATTCGGGCCTTAATAATTTTGCTGTGCTTACTCGGTTGGTGGAAAGGGATCAGGCAACTTGGAATGCCATCAAGGCCCTTCATGCCTTATCTCAGGATGTTGCTTTACTGCTTTGTGCGAACAGGCCTGTTAATTGGCTGGACGTTTTTAATCGTGAATTGGAGGCCAGAATTCGCTTGGCTCCTACGTTTTCTAGTCGTGAAATTGATGATCTGCATCGGGAGGTTCAGTTGATCAACCAACAGAATCGCAAAACAGTGGTAGGAATGAAGATTTTAGGAGCGGGAGGGGGAGGCTGTGTCTTAATCGCTTGTAAAGGATCTTGTTTTGATGATTTAAGTCAGAAGATTGAACGTTTGGCACTGAAAGTTCTTCCCTTTCACTTTATCTGAGGGGTAACATGTAAACCATGGAGTTACCCCAGTATTTAGGAGTGAGTTTATCAGGTGGTAGGCAGGAGCGTTCCGGCCTATGTTGTTTGAAGTTTCATCAAGAAAGCGCTCGGATTTTTTTATCGGATTTGATTTTGTTTCCGACAACTTCTTTTAAATCAGGAAAGTCCCATGGTGATGATGAAATTTTAATGTGGGTAAAGTCTCAAAAGAATGCCAAATCTATAGTGTTTGATGTTCCCATTAGCCTTCCCCCCTGTTTTCAGTGTGAATGTGATAATTTGCGTGGTCCGCTCTCATGCCCTCGTCCTGATGTTCAATGGTTACTTAAGGAACAAAAAAAGAAGACGCCCAAACGTCCATCGACTCCTTATACTCAGAGACCACTTGATTTTTTTTATGAGACATTCGACAAAAAAAAATTCGAAGTAAGTCACGCATTAGGGGCGAATTTGGCTCCAGTGGTAGCTCGATCATTATTTTTAAAGAGGCGGCTTATGTTACCGGCATATGAGATTAATCCGCGCATTTGTGCGTACGCCCTTGGGAAAAAATGGGGACTCAGCTTTTTAGCTACCCAAAGATGTTTTTCGTCTGTTGATGGGAGCGAGCACCGAAAGCGCTTGATTTCTGTATTAGTAGAAAAAACACGACTTTTTATTTATCATCAAGACTATCGTTCGTTAGTGAGTAGCCCTCATGGGTTTAGTGCCTTTCTGGCGGCTTTTTGTGGATATCTATTGGACCGTAATGAGGTACAAGAGTCACATAAGTATTTTAGTCATGAATCATTTATTATTCCCTCCTTTTGAAAGGGAGGGAGGGCTTTTGTCCTCACGGGGGTGTTGTAATTCATAAATTTGATGGGCCAGAGGAATTCCCGCATTTTGTAAAGCCTGAATTCCTTTTTGTAAAACTTCGTTACCAATAATGTATTGGGCACTAAAATCGTCGATGACATAACTGAGGCGATAGGTGACCCAAGAGTCGTGATTTTCTATGGCCAAGCAGTAAGAAGTGTGATCCTTTCGAATAGCCGGGATTTCCTTCAATACCTCTAACAAAACCCGGCGTACGAAATCGGGATCGATAAAATGAGGAACCCGAAAAATTTGACTGCGATAAAGGGCAATTTCACCCTTTTTATAATTTGAGATTTGGGCACTGGCGAGGATTCGATTCGGTAGAATGATTAACTCATTAAATAATCCCTTTAGGGTTGTGGAACGCCAGGATATTTCTTCGACTTTACCTACCACTTTTTGATTGTTCATCCAAAGTTCAAGCCAATCGCCAATTTCGAATGATCGATCCAATTGTAGACTAATTCCAGCAAATAGGTTACCTAGAGTATCCTGAAGGGCTAGTCCCAATACCAAAGAAACGGCAGCACTAGTGGCTAAGAGCGGCCCCACATCAATTTTAAAAAAATAGGAAAGGGACCATAGTAACAAGATGAAACTAACAATCAGGGAGAAAACATTCACCAACAGAACGGGAACTCCCGATTTTAAATTATTAAAAAACAAATAAAGAAGGAGTAAAAGACGACTGGTTCGAACGGTAATAACGGCCCCTAATATAAATGTGATCAAACCAACATAAGTGGCAACTTTACGAAACGAGTCCTCCTTTAGAGTAATGAGAACGTTGTAACTTAAGAAAAAGGCTAAAAAGTAAATATAGAGATTCGTAATGGTTTTGAATTGTCCTTGAATATTTTTATGTCTTTCTGGGGAGACATTTTTTAGTAAAATTTTGTAGAAAAGATAGGTTAGAAGAATGAGAAGGCTAATGAGTATAAAGGGCTCAAAATGGAGAATCTCATGAAGGGACTTTTCTTGTAGTTTCATGGGTGGTAAAGCTGTATTGAAGCAAAAGACCGGAGTAAGGTCAAAACTTAGTGACTCAAGGTGTGGAGACGGTAGAAACGTAGTAACCGATGAGATCCCCAAATAAGAAGTGGTTACCTTTGGAACATAAAATATGGCGATTAATCCAAGACTATCCCTATCTTCAGGGATCCCTATTATTCTTGATGGTCAGTGGTGGCCGTGACTCTATGGCCTTGTTGAATGTCTTTAATCATATTAAGGATGCTGGCAATTTTGATTTACAGGTGATTCATATTCATCATGGAGGGGACCTTCGGCTACGGGATGAATGGGCGGATTTTGTTAAAAAGAGCGCCGTGAAGTTAGGGATTCCTTGCTCAGTTGTTCGCTCTCCTAACTATTTAACCAGAGAAGAAGAGATGCGAAAATTTCGCTATCAAGCCGCCTTGGAGGTGAGAAATCAACGTCAGTTTTTAAATGGTCATTCGTATTTAGTTACGGCACATCATGCTTTAGACCTTTTAGAAACCCGTTTAATCCGGTTGATTCGGGGCTGTGGCCCTCAGGGCTTAACGGGCATTCGGTGTTTGCGTCCTCCCTTTTTTAGACCGTTTTTGTCGGTGAAACCTCAGGAGATCATTGATTATGTGGAGAAAAGACACATTAAATTTGTTCAGGACCCCAGTAACTTTGATCTTCGGTATTTGCGGAATTGGTTGCGACATCAGTGGTTACCACTTTTAGAAAATAGGATCTCTGGAAGTGTAGGGCGTTTATCACAATCGCTGGAACTTTTGGCTGATCAGTATAATAGGACGGCCGATTCTCAGTATTTGCAAGTGCATAAGTCAAAAAAAATGTGTCGGGTCCCATTGAAGGCGCTGTGGAGTCTTCCCAAATCAGAGCAAACAGCGCTAATTGCGCGTTGTTTTTTGGTGCTCTCTGGCGCGGGCTATACTCAGGGCCAGATCGAAGAAACATGGAGGAGGGTGAATAATGTTCAAGTACAGAAGGCCCAATGGGTATGTGGGGGTGTTTATTGGCACAAAAGGTATCCTTGGCTTTATGCGAGAAAACACCCAGTACGTTGAGGTCGGTTTAAAACTCGGATAACCTATTGGCAAGATTGGAGTTTTATGAAACAGGCTCAAAAAACATTGGCGCTCTGGTTTTTTCTGGTAATATTGGCCATTTTTATTTTTCAGGCCTGGGAAGTGCGTCATGAAGGAATGATTCGTGATTTTAATTATTCGAAATTTTCGGAAGCTGTGGTCGCAGGAGAGGTGTTGGCGGTAACCTTTCGCCCTGATGCAAGTGAGATTCGGGGCGAGATAAAGCCTGAATTTATCTCAAAATACGGAGGTCGATACTTTAATATTGTAGGTAACACAACCGATGAGGGGTTTAAATTTTTGAAGGACCATGGGGTAATACCAAACTATGAAAAAAGTGAAGGAAGTGGGGCCCTTGCTGCCTTTTTAATTAATTGGTTACCTGCCATACTGTTGTTTGGAATGTTTTTCTTTCTTCTTCGCCAAATGCAAATTGGTGGCGGTAAGGCAATGAGTTTTGGTAAATCCCGGGCGAAGTTACTTAATGAAAGTAAACAAAAGGTGTTTTTTAAAGATGTGGCTGGAGTAGATGAAGCCAAAGAAGAGTTAATGGAAATTGTGCAATTTCTCAAGGATCCCAAAAAATTTACTCGCTTAGGTGGTCGGATACCGAAGGGCGTTCTGTTGGTGGGAAGTCCTGGGACTGGGAAAACGTTACTTGCAAAGGCAGTAGCGGGGGAGGCGGGAGTTCCATTTTTTTCAATTTCGGGATCCGATTTTGTAGAGATGTTTGTTGGGGTGGGGGCAAGCCGAGTTCGGGACTTGTTTGAACAAGGGAAGAAACACGCTCCTTGTCTGATTTTTATCGATGAAATTGATGCTGTGGGAAGGCACCGAGGAGCGGGTTTAGGCGGAGGCCATGACGAACGAGAGCAAACCTTAAACCAATTGTTAGTGGAAATGGATGGTTTTGAAAGTCATGAGGGGGTTATTTTAATTGCCGCTACCAACCGTCCAGATGTATTGGATCCTGCCTTGTTGCGGCCCGGCCGGTTTGACCGTCTGGTAGTGGTGGGTAAGCCCGATGTAAAGGGGCGTCGACAGATTTTAGAAGTACATACCCGTAAAGTTCCTTTGGGAAAAGATGTTGATTTGGATCGAATTGCTCGAGGCACTCCCGGATTTGCTGGAGCTGATTTAGAGAATCTAGTCAATGAGGCTGCCTTAATTG
>JANWYU010000013.1 GCA_025055135.1 Pseudobdellovibrionaceae bacterium
AAATTAAGCCCCCTATCGCCAAAAAGGGTCCAAAAGGTATCATGGTTTTAAGCCCTTTAGTTGATTTTCTCATAGCCAAAAGTCCAGCCACCGACCCTGTGATACTAGCAATTAAAATAACGAGAGGCAACGCCTTCCACCCTAAGAATGCTCCTATCATTGCTAGTAACTTTATATCACCACCACCTAAGCCAACTTGCTTTTTAAAGTAAAAGTACACAAAGGATAAAAACCAAAAAAGTCCACCACCCAATACAATCCCAATCGCACTATCTAGCCAATCTCGCTGCGGATTAATAAATGAACCCATAAACCCAGCCAGAATTCCAAAAACTGTAAAAATATCTGGTAACAAATAAGATTTTATATCTATAAAACTCACCACAACCAAAATCCAAGCATATAATGAGTACTCCCAAAAACTAAAATTGATGCCAAATTTTTGAAAATTGAAAACAAATAGAATAGCCACTAAAAGTTCCACCAAGGGATATTGAATAGAAACTGACGTTCCACAATGGCGGCACTTACCCCGTAATAAAAGCCATGAAAGTACAGGAATATTATCGTACCACTTGATAATTTTTTGGCATCCTGGGCATCGTGACCACAGAGGGTCAATAACACTTTCGTTGGACAAAAAACGGTAGATTACCACATTGGCGAAGCTACCCATAATTAGCCCTAAAAAAATAACAAAAACAAAAAAAACAGCCCTATAGTAAAGGGCGTCTTCTAAATTGATAGCCATCAACATAAAAAGAGCCAATTAGGATAGATCCTTTTTAAGAAACACCCATTCTCCAATTATCAATAAAATTAAAGGAAATAAGACAATCTGTAAGGCATGTAATCCCCCCCAATAAACAATCGTTCCCTCGTGCAAAAAATATATACCTCGTAACTCACTACCTATACTAAGGCGAGGAAACAAATATTTAGCAAAAAAAGCTACCAATTCATAAAATACCATTTGTGCTCTTTTAGCAAAAAAAATTAAATCATCTAGCCAATAACCAACAATCCAAACAGAAACCCCAATACCAATGGCTAGAGGGGGTTTTAGTATGGCAGAAACACCAAACGTTACTCCAGCAATGCAAAAAATCTCAATTAATAAAAACAAATGAGCCCAAACAAAACGAAGAGGGTATTTAATCACCGATCCCACCAAATGATAGTGAATACCAAACAACACAACGTGAAAAAAAAGAATTACCAAAAAAATTCCTAAAAATTTACCCCAGAATATTTTGGAGCGGGAAAGGGGCCTAGCCAATACCATAAATAGTGTTTGCTTTTCTAACTCACGATGAAGGGAGTAACCTCCAACAAACAAGGCTAGCAATAGCAAAACAATCTGGATAGCTCCAAACCCAACATGAACTAAAATTCGTAATCGTTCATCAAAAGTCAATTTAGTAAATAAAACCGACAACCCTAATAAAAAAAATCCCAAAAAAATCAATAAAAGAACAATCTTTTGCCTAGCAAGTTCTACAAAGGTAACAACGGATATGGCAAGAGTCGATTTCATTTCCTGCCCCCCACATTTAGACGGCTGATGATTGAATATAAATCATCCTCCTGCATATTCTTCTTCAAATCAGAAATCGCACCAAAATAAACTATTCGACCTTCCATAATAAGCAAAACATCATCACAAATATATTCAACATCCTCAATCAGGTGGCTAGAAAGCAATATGGTAGAGCCAGCATCCTTTTGTTCTTTGAGAATCACCCTCATTTCATAGCGTCCATCTGGATCAAGCCCAGACATAGGCTCGTCTAAAATTAAATACTTAGGACGATGTAGCAATGCCTGACCCAACCCTATTCTTTGTAACATTCCTTTTGAAAAATGACGTAATCGCGTATTTTCTTCCCCACTCAAACGTACTTTTTTCAGAATTTCGTCCATTCGCTTTTTAAAACTCCCAGTGCCTCCTCCTAAAACCCAATGGAAATACAAAAACTCGCGAGCACTCAAAAAATCATACAAGAAAGGTCTTTCAGGCATAAATCCCAATTGTGACCGAAAAATGGAAAAGTTGTTGTCACAAGATGGATATCGAATTTCTCCACTGTCCGGAAAAATAAAATTCAACATCAATTTCATCAACGTGGTTTTTCCAGAACCATTGGGCCCCACAAAACCAACGGAACGATTCTCCTCAAGGGCAAAACTAGCCTGATGAATTACCTCCCTTGCCCTCATCCAAAAACCAACAGGAAATGACTTAGTAACATTATTCACTTCGATCCAAACGGCCATAATAATATTATATTATATGATGATGTTACTTATTTATCTTTTTTTTATATTCATAATGGAAACACTTCGTGCGATCCAGTTTTTAACGCCTCCAGCGCATCCAACAAAGCCTCGGCTGTTTCTAATTTTGTAATACAAGGAATGTTTAAGTCAATACAGGCTCTTCGAATGAGAAAACCATCGGTTACTGCTTTTGTCCCGCGAGTTGTATTGATCACCAAACTCACTTCACCATTACGTATCCTATCCACACAGTGTGGTCGTCCTTCATGAATTTTTCGCACAGAGGTAACATGAATCCCACAATTATTCAAAAATTGAGCCGTTCCGGAGGTGGCTGAAATGGAATACCCTAATTGTTGAAACCGTCTCACTAATTCAACTGCTAGCATCTTATCTTTATCTCTCAACGAAAAAAACACCTCTCCTTTAAGAGGTAACCGAACATTAGCACCAATAAAGGCCTTCAGCAGGGCCTCTCCATAGTTGGGAGAACGTCCCATGGTCTCTCCAGTGGACTTCATCTCTGGACTTAAGACGGGGTCGGCATCCGAAAATTTTTTAAAAGGATATACCACCCCTTTTACATGATACCAAGTATTTTGGTTATGTAACAACTTAGGTAACTCGGGTAGGCGATTCATAATAGCCAAAACGCCCAAGTCAACTAGAGGATAACCCGTTGCTTTTGCGATAAAAGGCACAGTTCGAGAGCTCCTGGGATTGGCTTCAATCACATAAATTTGATTATCCTTCAAGGCATATTGGATATTTAAAAAACCCCTAACATGTAAAGCACGGGCTAATTTTTCTGAATACTCACAAATTAAATTTAAAAACTGTTGGCTTAAACGCCGAGGCGGCAACACAGCCATACTATCTCCTGAGTGTACCCCAGTGGCCTCGATGTGCTCTAAGACCCCACCGATAATCACCTGATCCCCATCGGATATAATGTCGACGTCAACTTCTAAAGCCCGCTCCAAAAAATAATCAAGGTAACATGGGTTACTATGACTAATGATATCGTGATTGCGATGAAAATATGATTGCAAAGCCTCCTGATTCTCAATGATTTCCATGCGTCTTCCGCCTAATACATAACTGGGGCGAGCGATCAAAGGGTACCCTATCGCCTCAGCAATAGCACAAGCCTCTGAATATGAAGCAGCCACACCAGAGGCTGGTATCTTTAATCCCAAACTGGAACATATGTCCGAAAACAACTTACGGTCTTCACTTTTTCGAACCACCTCACAGGAGTTACCCAAAACGTTCCAACCGAATTCCTCCAAAGCAAACATGATCTTAATTGGAGTTTGTCCCCCAAACTGGGCAATAAACCCTAAGGGATTACATGCTCTCATAATTTCGTTTAAATGTTCTACAGTTAGAGGTTCGAAAAATAAAAAATCTGAGGTATCGTAATCAGTAGATACCGTCTCCGGATTGGAATTTACCATGATTACTTGGTAACCTAATTTTTTAAGAGAATAAGAGGCCCGAACACAGGCATAGTCAAATTCAATACCCTGTCCGATCCGATTGGGGCCAGATCCAATAATTACCACCGAATTCGAACTGCACGATACTCTTTTTTGAGAGCTCCAATAACTGGAATAATAATAAGGCGTTTCCGAAGCAAATTCACCAGCACAGGTGTCTACTTTCTCAAAGCCTGGCGATATTCCCCACTCCTTACGCAATAGAAAAATTTCTCTCCCCGTCTTTTTTCTCAAAAAACCAATCCGGGCATCAGAAAAACCATATCTCTTTGCCTTCAAAAGTAGCTCTGGACTAAGTTCATAAGCCGAGGCAATCTCCTTTTCTAAATCCACAATGCCTTTTAGGTGGTCTAAAAAGTAAGGATGAATACCTGTCCATTTATGGACATCTTCTAAACTAAAGTTGTGACGAAACGCCTGGAAGATGTGCCAAAGACGCTTACTATTTGGGTAACTTAATTGATTCATCTGAAAAAACACATCCTGACACCCTTGATCAGAATCCTCCAAGGCTAACAGTGCCTTCATTAAAGATTCCTTAAAAGTCCGACCAATGGCCATTACCTCACCTACGCTGCGCATTTGCGTTCCCAACACATCTTGCACTCCGGGAAATTTTTCGAAATTAAATTTTGGTATTTTGGTAACCACATAATCTAAAGCTGGTTCATAAGAACTGGGTGTCGCTTTGGTAATGTCATTAGTGATTTCATCTAAATGATACCCAACTGCTACGAGTGCAGCAATTTTTGCAATAGGAAACCCGGTTGCTTTACTTGCTAACGCTGATGATCTACTCACCCTTGGATTCATTTCAATAACAACGCGACGACGACTGACAGGATCAACCGCAAATTGTATGTTGGCACCACCTGTGCTCAACCCCACTGCATCAGCGATGCGAAAAGCATCGTTTCTCATTTCCTGATATTCATAGTCGGGTAACGTTTGCTGAGGAGCAATCGTAATACTATCCCCAGTGTGCACCCCACAGGGATCCAAGTTTTCTATTGAACAAACAATCATGCTTGTTCCTTTTGAATCCCGCATTAACTCCAATTCATACTCATACCAACCTAAAATACTTTCCTCTACCAATACCTCTGAAGTTGGGCTTTCCTTTAAAGCCTTAAATATCAGGTGTTCATATTCTTCAAGACTGTAAGCAATCCCTCCTCCCCCACCGCCTAAGGTATAATTGGGTCGCAGAATCAAAGGTAACCCTAAATTCTTAACTGCTGCTTGAGCCTCAGCCAAAGATCGAACCATAACACTTTTGGGGTAATGAATTCCAAGACGATCTAACAAATCACGAAAAAGCTCTCGATTCTCACAAAGTTCAATGGCTTCCACCGAAGATCCAAGAAGCTGAACACCAAACTTTTGAAGAACGCCCCTTCTGTGAAGCTCAAGAGCCAAATTTAAGGCCGTCTGTCCTCCCAGTGTGGGCATCAAAGCATCAGGTAACTCCCTTTCTATAACCGCCTCTACATATGATACCTCCAACGGCTCGATATAAACCTTATGGGCCGTTTCTGGGTCAGTCATAATTGTTGCTGGATTGGAGTTAATCAAAATTACCTGGTAACCAGCGCTCCTCAAAGCCTTACAAGCCTGAGTCCCCGAATAATCAAATTCACAGGCCTGGCCAATCACTATCGGTCCTGAGCCTAGTATTAAAATCTTACTCCCCTTAGCTAATTTCTTCATTTTGAAACCACCGATTGTGAAAGGAATAAATATGCTCTAACCGAGCGTTAGAATGGCGATCATAAAGATACCTCATCTTTAAGGTAAGAAGTAAAAACTTTTCTTTATTAAAATCCGGATTATCTTTGTACTGTTCTATAGATTTTTTTAAAAATTTGTACGATTCCTCAGGGTGAAAACAGCGCCCTGCAAATAAGTAATTCCCCTCGTCCAACTTAAGATACCTACCATCAAACAGTTGCCCTTTAATAAAATATTCCGTTCCTTGCACAAGTCTAAATTCCAATTTGCACTCATCAAACAAGTCAAACACCTGAATTGATGAAGAACTTATTTTTCGGATTTCAAACAAACTGTGTACAGTCTCTTTCAATCGCTCGGCAACGCCCACCTCTTCAGGTGACCATCTGAGATTGGGGAACATAAAAACACAATGCGAAGGAGGCAATCGTAACTTTTCTAAAGGACGTGAAAAAAAATACCAATCTAAAAATTGCTGATTCCTTTGAAAGAATTGAGGACTTGACTCATCTAACACATGAGAATTTTGAAAAAAGTAAATACGCGATTTTAAAAATTCATTATCAAATTGATCAGAGGAAAAAAAGCGTAAAGCCTTGTGATACACCTCTTGAATCATTTAAGCGATTCCTCCCTCCACCATTTTTATAAAAACGTCAAATAGCTTGTTGGCCTCTCTTGGACCAGGACAGGCTTCAGGATGATACTGAACACTTAAAATCTTTTTATCTTCCAGATAAAACCCTGCTAGAGTTTTGTCATACAAGTTAATCATTTTCATCTTAACAAGCGATGGAAGGGTTTCTTCTCTTACCGCATACCCATGATTATGAGATGCTACATAAACGCGATTTAAAACGGGATCAAAAATGGGATGATTACTCCCACGATGTCCAAATTTTAATTTGTAGGTCTGTGCACCCAAAGCCTTACTCAGTAATTGGTGCCCCATACAGATTGCAAAAATGGGCAGCCGTCCAACCAAATGACGAATCGTTTCGATTGTGCCTTCCACCTGGGCTGGATCACCAGGACCATTGGACAAAACAATGCCGTGAACGGCGTGATGATTAATATCACTCCAAGAAATTTTTGATGGAAAAACAGTTACCTTTTCACAGCGGCTAGCTATCTCTCTCAAAATATTCCTTTTAACCCCATAATCGATCACCCCAATATGTAAGCCATTTTTTTTCATGCCATCTATTTGATATGTGTTACCAGTCGTTACCTGAGCTACCCAATCCTGCGGTAACTGATCCTTTTGATTGAGTAACAAAGACGCCTTTTCTTTAGCCAAGGAAAGTTCATCCGCCACCACTATAACCCCCCATATGGTTCCCCAATCTCTTAATTTAAGGGTTAGGGCTCGAGTATCAACCTCGGTCATTACCGCAATTTGTTGTTCCCTCAAAGAATCGAGAAATGCATGATCCCGGGCTGAGTTTTGTAAATCCAGACAAATCATTCCCCGACAGTGGTATCGATAAGATTCCCAGCGTTCCACTCGAACCCCATAGTTGCCTATTTGAGGAGCCGTAAAAACCACAATTTGATTGAAATAGGATGGATCAGAAAGAATCTCCTCATAACCCGAATGGGAGGTATTAAAAACCACCTCCCCCATAGCTTCGAAGGTTAAAGGTGTGCTACCGACAAAATGGGTACCATCTTCCAAAATCAAAAAACACCGTTTCAAAAAAATGCCCCCTTACCCCAAAGTTGTTCAAACAAATACATGCGTAACCACACCCCAATCTGAACTTGCCTTAAAATCAAATTCTTACCATAGTTTTGAAGGCTCAAATCAAATTCTGCTCCCCAACCCACAGGGCCCGGATGCAGAACAAGTAAGTGGCCCTTGGCCATAGTCTGCACGTCATTTAAACTTATTGTTACCGAAGAATAATCTCCAAAAACAAAATCTTGGGCTAATCGCTCCTTTTGTAGCCGCAATCCCACAACAGCA
>JANWYU010000042.1 GCA_025055135.1 Pseudobdellovibrionaceae bacterium
GACCACTCGGCCATCTCTCCACTCGGTTCAGTGAGGTCATTTAAAAGAGTAACATTTGCGTACAGCCTGGATAGTGCGCAACCATTCTTTGCGACTTTGGGCTACGTTTTTTGATTTTAGTTGTGGCTCAAACTGTTGCTCCGTTTTCCAAACGGAACTTAATTCCTTTAGGGAGCTCCAAATTCCTTGACCCAATCCAGCCATAAAGGCAGCGCCCAAAGTAGTTGTTTCCACTTGTTTGGGTCGCACTACCTTGATTCCCGAGAAGTCCGCCTGTAATTGCATCAAAAGATTGTTCTGACTAGCCCCTCCGTCCACCTTAATGGTTGTGATTCGTTTACGCAGATCCTTTTCCATTGCGTCTAAAATATCCACATTTTGATGGGCTAAGGCCTCTAAAATGGCTCGACACAGATGAGATACTTGGGTGCCTCTTGTTAAACCCAAGAAGGTGCCTCGAACTTGACTGTCCCAAAAAGGAGCTCCCAAGCCACTCAGGGCGGGAATGAAGGTAACGCCCCCAGTATTTGGTACTTCTTTGGCTTTAGTTTCGATTTCTGCAGAAGAACGAATCCACCCCAATTGTTCCTTAACCCAGGTAACAGCAGCACCACAGATAAAAGCCCCTCCTTCAATAGCGTAGGTGGGAGGTACTTGATGCCCTAACTGCCAGGCTACAGTGGATAAAAGCCCATACTGGGACCAAATGGGTTTGCTACCGGAATTTACTAAAATAAAGCTGCCTGTTCCAAAGGTTATTTTGGCCTCCCCCACGTGGTGACATAACTGACCAAAAAGGGCTGCCTGCTGATCTCCCAGAACTCCTGTGATGGGAATCCCATCGGGTAGCACTTCCAAACCATAGGTAACCCCGAAAAGACCTTGAGAAGGAAGGATGCGTGGTAACCATTCTTCCTTAATACCAAACAACTGAAGCAAATCTTTGTCCCAATTACATGTCCTTAAATTCATAAGCATGGTGCGAGAGGCATTTGTGACGTCGGTAACAAAGGATTTGCCACTAGTGAGGCGATAGATCAAAAAAGAGTCGATGGTACCAAAATGAAGAGCTCCCTCTTTTTTGGCCTGTTTCACTTTTGGGCTATTTTTTAACAGCCATTCCATCTTGGTAGCAGAAAAATAAGGATCATTGACCAGGCCTGTTTTTTGATTGATCCACTTCTTTTTTGGATTCAGTTTGCGGCATCGTTCTGCAGTTCTTCGGCATTGCCAAACGATGGCGTGGTAAAGGGGATTGCCGTGTCGGTCCCAGGCCACCGTTGTTTCTCGCTGATTGGTAATCCCAATACATGAAATCTCTGAGGCATTTTTTTGAGTTTTTTGCAAAACCATTTGAATGCCATGTACCACTGTCTGCCAGATTTGTAGCGGATCATGTTCAACCCATCCTGGTTCGGGGAAGATCTGAGAAAACTCTGAATCGTGTTGTCCAATGAGCTCCCCCTTTTGATTCACCAAACTAACTTGGGTTGCTGTCGTTCCTTGATCGATTACTAAAATAAGTGACATCCCATTCTCCTTGTTGATTTTTATATTGAGCCTTTACTATTCCCCTAACAGTAGGAGCTAATATTTTTTTATATTAACTAGCATTAACAACCTAGTATTAACCACTAATTATTAAAACTCTATTAACCTATCACTAACCTATCACATGAATATATGTATGCTATTGTAGGAAGGTCGCAGCAAAAAACCATAACTCGAGCTCTTGTGTATTGGTGAAGGTAAGATGGCTTACGAGCTCTAGGTGTGTGGTCAGCATCACTGGGACGCTATTTCCTTGAGCCTTCTAAGTCATAATTACTGTGATGACAACATTTTTGACTCATTTTGATTCAAACGAAAAATTTTCCTCACAGGTTTGCGTAAAAACGGGTAAACTATTAAGAAGAAAAAAAGAAGGGTGATAATAATGGCTTTTAATAGTTTTACTTTCAAAATGCCCTTTAGTAATGTCAATTTGAAGACAAATTCGGGAGGTGATTTTGAACAGCCAGAACCACCGGAGGGAGTGATCCTTAAGGAAAAAAAAACTAAAGACCGGAATACTGTAGCTTCAAAAATTCAAGGTACTAGTGGTAGTAGTGCTCCATCTCAAAAGCAATTTTCTTCAAATCACTTGGGAATGACAGAAAAAACCGTACCGACCGGCCATTTCGAAAAGCGGTCGGCCCCTAGGTATCCGTTTCATTTCGATGTGGTGATTATGGGGCAAAAACGATCGGTTCGTACCTATTCAGAGAATATTTCTGAGTCAGGAATTTTGGTGGCGGACCTCTTACCCATAGAATTTAATAAAGAAAATTTGGAAATCTTGGTCATTGTAAAGGATGAACAAGGAAGGTCGGAATACTTCTTATTTCACGGAAGAACGATTGATTCTGTGATTCGGTCAAAACGGATACAGTTTGTTCGAACTGTTGCCAACTCTAAAGAAAAACTAGTTCAACTCTTTGAGAAACTAAA
>JANWYU010000046.1 GCA_025055135.1 Pseudobdellovibrionaceae bacterium
CTCTTTTACTCTTGCTTCATCCGGAGTAATGGTAGCACATTTAATACCCACACCATATTTTTTTATGGCATGGGCAGCATCTACTGTTACCTGATCCTCAGTTTTATCTCGATTTTGAATGCTAAGATCATAGTATTTTATATCAATATCTAAATAGGGCAGTATGAGACGATTCTTTATAAAACCCCACATCACCCGTGCCATTTCATCGCCATCTAACTCAACAATAGGATTTTTTACTGAAATTTTTTTCATGTTACCCCTCTTATGTTGTGATTCCCCTCAAACTTACATGGGCTTTAATAGGTCACATGATGCTCCAATGCTTCATGAAGTCGTGGATCCTTTAGTGCGACTAATGGATGTTTTTCAAAAAAGCGTACCAAACCTAAAATAAATATGCCAAACACGCCGGCCAAAATGCCTATTTCGTAAAAACCAAACACAATCTGTTGATAATTATAGTTGGGGTAAACCAACCAATAGATATCCATGTACTGAGATATAATCACCAGTACACTAATGGCTGCTACCACTGATTCTGAGCGCTTTGATCCCCGAGGTAACAATACCAAGAACGGAACTACAAACTTCAAAATCAGTAAAAGAATAGAATAAAAAGCCCAAGGACCATAAGCCCTCATTAAAAAAAACTCGGTCTCTTCTGGAATATTGGCATACCAAATTAACATAAATTGGGAAAAGGCGATGTACGCCCAAAAAATGGAAAACCCTTTTAAATATTTTGCCATATCGTGCATATGATCAGCGCCGTAGTAACCCTCAATATACCCTCGATTTTTTAAATACAACATCATGAGCAAAATAAAAGCTAAGGCAGATTGAACACTTCCTGAAAAAACATATATCGCAAATATGGTGGAATACCAAGTTGGTAACAGTGACATTAACAGATCTACCGTAAAAAAGGAAAAACTTAAGGCAAATAAAAGCACCCAAACCACACTGTAGGTCAGATTTTTATGGGTTAATTGTTCGTCTCCTGACTGATCTTGCAGTAAGGAGTTACCCACAATTTTTTTTCCAAAGAAAATCATAATCAGTGAGAATAGGAGGGCTCTAACGATAAAAAAGGGAACATTGAGATATCCGGTTTTAGCAGCTATGACGGGATTTGATGCAACTACTTCCGACCGAGCCCAAGGATATAATTCTTTGATACCACCCAATAAAACTAAGGAACCAATTAAAATACACGGGAAAAAACTGGTAACAGACTCTCCAATGCGTCGGATACTCGTACTCCAACCTGCCTTAGCAATATGTTGAATTGCTACGAAAAAAAATCCACCACTACTTAAGCCCACCACAAAAACAAAGGCAGTTAAAAAACTAAACCATGTTCTTTGTGGGGACTGTAACCATCCAATAGCTAAAGTAAAAATACCCAAAGCAATTGAAGCAACGACCACGGTTTTTAAGCCTTGCGACGCCTTAAACGGTTGCATTTTTAAATCGACAGAATGTTGGTGCCCCATAACATCTCCCTCACGATCCTTAAACCTTAAATCAGTTATTCTGATTTGCTACCCACTCCCTCTTGCTGCAATTTTCTAATATAGTTTACAACCTGCCAACGCTGCTGCTCCGGAATGTGAGAGGCATAACTACCCATAACCCCCTGTCCCGACGAAATAATATGAAAAATATGAGAATCCTTCATTCCTTTAACTCGATCACTCAACAAACTTGGTATGGGCATAGGATACTTAGATTTCAATGGCCCATCTCCCCTTCCTTTATCACCATGGCAAACTGCACATTGGGTTTGATAATATTTTTGCCCAACCAACAAAACTTCCACAGATCCATCTCCCGCAAAAGGATTTTTCAAATTGGCTAAGGCTTGATCTAACTGATTTTTATATTGATAGGCCTTTTTTCCAACACCACGTGGTCGGGTGTGTTCGGGAGGCAATAACGAAGAGGGACGATTCTCTCCAAAAAAACCATCACCTTTCTGGGCTTTCACTGCTGGCTGATCCATCATATCTTGAATTAATTCCACGTTGGGCTTATTTCCAGATGCCCCACATCCCACCAAAAATGGTCCTGCAAGTAACACTACAATAATAAAAATCCTCTTAAACTGCATTCCCAGATCTCCCCATCAAAATTGCGTTTTTTTGATTTCTTTAGCCCCTAAAGATTGGAACAGTTTCTTCAAATGCTCTTCCTGGTAACCTGGCTGTTTTTCCGGAACAAAGATAGCAAATTTGTGACTAGTCAGATCAGGATCAATGACCGGAGGATCCACCTTAGGTAACCCACAGGCATAAAACAAAGCAACTACCGAACTCAAAGCAGCAAACAATACCGTTAATTCAAACATAACCGGAACAAAGGCCGGTAGAGAAAAAAATGGTTTTCCCCCAACATTGATAGGCCAACTTACAGCTGAGGTCCAATAGGTAAACCAAGTTCCAAGACTTAATCCCGCTAACCCTCCTATGAAGGTAACATAGGGTATCCAAGAACGCTTAATACCACAGGCCTCTTC
>JANWYU010000130.1 GCA_025055135.1 Pseudobdellovibrionaceae bacterium
AATATTTTTTAAATTATGACCGCAAGCCCCTTTTAGCTCGAGTTTGTATTTATAATCAGGTAAAGAGACTTCCCTGCGTGGCGGTTGAAGAGAGGAAGATGTGCGCAAAAATTGGGCGGTTACTGAATGAGGGTTTTCTATAAAATCTGAGTATCTTCCTTGAAACATCACCTGGCCGCCGTTGATGCCCGATCCTGGGCCCATTTCAATAATATATTCTGCTGATTGTATTACTTTTTCATCATGTTCAACCAACACCACTGTGTTACCCATTTTTTTAATGTCTTGAATAATGCTGATCAGTTGATCATTATCTTGAGGGTGAAGGCCTATTGTCGGCTCATCCAGCACGTAAAGCGCTTGAGATAGTTCATTACCTAGTTGATTGGCCAACATTATTCTTTGGTATTCTCCTCCTGATAATGTGCGGGTGGCGCGATTTAGTGTTAAATATCCCACTCCCACTCGTACTAAGTAGTTAAGACGCGCCAGAATTTGAGAAATAATTTCATGGCCCATTTGCCATTCGTATTGGGACCAAGATTGGCCTTCAAACCAATTTTTTAATTTTGATAATTGTTGGTTTAAAAAAAAGTCCCAGCCTTGGCCGTGGACTCGGTAAACGTATGCCTCCTTGCGCAGTCGAAGGCCCCCACATTCAGGACACGTTCGTGCAGAACGGTAGCGTGAGATAAAAACCCGAACGTGCATTTTATATTTTTTATTTTCTAATTTATTAAAAAATCCTTGAATTCCTTTAAAATGGTTATCTCCATTCCAAATGAGATCCTGATGTTCTTGATTCAATTGATTCCAAGGGACTTCCACGGGAATTTTCTGTTTTTGGCAGAATTTCAGTAACGTTCTTTTCTCACGGGCTGCGCTAGGCATAGTAAAGGGTTCAATAGCCCCTTGTTGAATAGACAAATTGGGATTAGGGATAATTTTATTAATATCGAACTCAAGTATGTTACCAAATCCTTTACAGTGAGGACAAGCTCCGGAGGGGCTATTAAAATTAAATAGCCCTGTTGATAAATTGGGGGGTTGGAAATCACAATCAGGACATTGTAATTCTAAATTTATTCGTAACCAAAAATCCTTTCCGTCAAAGAAAAAAATATTTTTTCCAAACCAATCCTTTTCTAAATGGGTGCGCAGTCGCACTCCGTTTTCTAATGAGTCGCAAATGCGCTGAAAATCGGTAACGTTTATTTCTAACCTATCAAGAATCACATACCATTTTTTTTCTTGGGAGGAGCTTTTGGGAAGGGGGGATTCATTTATGTTGATGATCTTAATAGAGTCTTTGTCAATGGAGAGGATTCGGTAAAATCCATGTTGAATTAAATGTCCTTGCCATTTAAGACCCATTTGGCGGGTCCAATTAATGGGTAACAGTAGATACCCTCTTTTGAGAGAAGCTTCATCGATCAATTTTTTGCTAGCCTGAGAGACATCGAGAGCCTGGCAAGGTTTGTTATGCAAGGGGCAATATGGCAGAGCGAGTTTATCAAAGAGCAGCCTTAGGTAGTCTTGAATTTCAGTAATGGTACCCACTGAGGAGCGGCTGGTTCTTATCCCGTTTTTTTGTTCTAGGGCAATACTAGGCGGCAAATTACAGGCCGATTCTAAATTTGGTTTTGGTAACTTTTGAATAAATTGTTTTGCATAGTGACTTAAACTTTCAATAAATCTTCTTTGGGCTTCAGTATGTAACGTTTCAAAGGCCAACGAAGACTTTCCTGAACCAGAGGGGCCGCAAATAACGATCATTTGATTTAAAGGAAGCTCCAAAGAAAGATTCTGTAAATTGTTTTGTCGCACACCTTTTAAAATAATTTTCTTCGGTATGGTAGGGACTCCGTCCTGATTATTAATAGTACTCTGTGAAACGTGGTTCAACACAGGATCAATCGTCATAATGTTTTTTGGATTCCTCATCATCACTATGGGACGGTGACTCTTGCTCTGAGGGAAGGGAGGGCTCTTCATCGAGATCCTTTTTTATGGACTCGTACCCTCTTCCCTGAATAGTAAGCTCTTCAAGTTTTTTTACGTCTGCAGTACGAAAGGCTTGGTGCAGAGTTCGTCGACTTCCTGGTTTGGCAGGTTCTCCCGAATCGTAGTCAATTTTGACAAACTCAATGCCCTCTGGAATTTCAAATTTTAAGGGCTGATTAGGATCGTTGTGGTTACGATGTAGGTATTTCATATGTTCTATCCAAATCGGTAGGGCCGTTCTTCCTCCCACTTCTCCTTTTCCTAAAGTTCCTTCCTTATCAAAACCAACCCATACTCCGGTGGTATAATAGGGAGAGTAACCAATAAACCAACCATCAAAATAATCATTTGTAGATCCGGTTTTTCCCGCCAGTTCTACGGCAGGTAACTCATTGGCGATTCTAGCGGCGGTTCCGTTGGGATCTCTAATAACGCCCATTAAAATACTCGTCATGAGATACGCTGTTTGAGGCGAAATCAGCTGATTTGGATCAGGGAAGAAGATGTGCTCTTCAATGCGAAAGGGTTTTTCGTCACTATCTTCCTGATTCAAACGTTCGTTCCCTTTGTTTTTATCAGCGTGAACAGCCAATTCCTCCTTTGTTTGATTTAATTCATTCTGTTTTTCAAGAAATTCCTTTCGACGGTCTTCAAAGTGTTTTTTCCAAGTGGAAATGGCTTCAGAAAACCATTCATCTAAAGAAATATTGGTTGCTATTTCCTTACCGTCACTACTTTTAATTGAACGTATTAAAATGGGTTTTACGTCGCGTCCTAGAGAGGCAAATACGGCAAAGGCTTTGGTCATTTCAAAAAGGGTCAAACTACTTGATCCAAGGGCCAAGGTAAAATCTTCATTCAATTTGGAGAAGATTCCTAATCTTCGCGAATACTCTACGGCATAGGGAACACCAATGTCTTCAATAACTTTAACTGCAGGAACATTCAGTGATCTGATAAGTGCATTTCTTAAAGTAATTTCACCCTCGAATTGCTTTCCGTGATTAGAGGGCATCCATTCGTCTTGGTATTTTTTACCTTGATTTTCATAGACGACGGGAGCGTCTAACAACAAAGAGCTAGGGTGATATCCTTTATCCAAAGCAGCCGCATAAATAAACGTTTTATATGCTGATCCTGTTTGGCGCAGGGCTTGGACAACCCGATTGAATTGAGAGCGACGAAAATCATATCCTCCAACCAGGGCCTCAATTTCTTGGGTGCGGTGATCGATAGTGAGCAAAGCCCCCTCAACTAATGGCTCTTGTTCTAATTCCAGGGCTACAAATGAGGTAGCCTTAGGTAACTTTGCATCTTTAATCTTGGCGGCAATTTTTTGGGGTCTAGATAAATCCACTGTGTTACTTTTCAGTCGGACCCACACAACATCGTTGGGTTTTAAAATATGGGAAAACTTACTTAGAGGATAGCTTGGTTCTTCTGGATTGAATGGTCGTGCCCACCGAGCAGTGTCAATATCAATTATTCCGGGGCATTCTGCTACTTGAACATAGAGTAATCCCAAAGTGTCATCTATTCCGGTGACGACTCCTTTATAGACTTGTCCGATTTGTAAATAGGGTGGAATTCCGTTTTCGGGAGAAAAGTTTGAATTAAATTCTGGTAGCTTTTGAAATTCGCCATTCGGTAACAAAATTCTTTCCGGATTCTTTTTTTCGACAAGTTCGTCTCGATAGTTTTTTAAAAAGTTAAGACGCTCTTCTTCATTGGACAAACGGGCAATTGGGCCTCTAAAGCCCTGTCTTTTATCTAGTTCCTTTAAATGGATTTCAACTGCTTTTTGTGCCTGAATTTGCGAATCTAAATCAATCGTGGTAACAATCTGAAATCCTTTCTGAGCCAGATCAATTTCTCCAAATGTTTTGGATAGTAACAATCGAACCATTTCAACAACGCCGTGAGCTTGGGGAACAAAACTTTCTCTTAAATATATTTTTATTGGCAACTGTGCAGCCTCCTTGGCAACGGCTTCAGAGATAAACCCCAGTTCCGTCATGCGTTTTAAAACATATAATTGGCGCTCTTTTGATCTTTTGGGGTTTTTAATCGGGTTGTAGGCTGTAGGGGCCTTAGGTAACCCCGCCAGAATAGCAGCTTCCGCTACGTTCAAGTCTTTAACTGGTTTGCGAAAATAGGTTTCTGCGGCCATTGCAATACCATAAGAATTTTGTCCAAAGAAAATCTGATTAAGATACAAATAAAGAATTTCGTCTTTGGTCATGTTTCTTTCAATTCTTTGGGCGAGTAACATTTCTTTAAATTTTCTTTCGAAAGTTTTTTCCGGCGTAAGAAAAAGAGTTTTCACTAACTGTTGAGTGATGGTGGAGGCACCTTGTACTTTTTCTGCTGCCTTAATATTGGCCCAGATAGCTCGAAGAACGGCAAGCCAATTAATTCCTTTGTGTTCATAGAACTGGCTATCTTCGGTAGCAATAAAGGCCTGAATGACATGTTGAGGAATTTGAGAAAGATCAACTAGGCGCCGGCGTTCCACAAAAAATTCGCCAATCTTTTTATTATTGCGATCAAGAACTTCCGTCACTAGAAGGGGTTGATAATCTTCAACCCGGTGAACTGGAGGCAGATTTGCTTGAATTCTAAAATAAATCCACGTTCCACCAAAAATGGTTACAGTAAAAGAAACTAAGAAAAAGGAGAGTATAATTTTTAACATAGCGAACACATTCTAAACGCAAGTTTGCTTTTTGGCTAGTAGAACGGGAACTTCATCTAACTTATTTATACCTATTTATAGCCCTTGTCTTTTTTGATAAAAAAATGCTTCCACCACAAGGCAAAACGGTTAAGAAGCTTTTTAGTTGCAGATGGGTGCAGGTGTATTTTTGATCCCAGGGATAATCGTTTATCCTGTATCTGACTCTGGAGGCGAGCACCTCCTCCCTTTGCCGAAGAGGAGGCCAGCGAATGACGTTGCCGTGCTAGGCGGTTACCGCGGGTATATCGATAAATTAGTTCCGTGATGACTTTATAGTAAACCCGATCTTGGCGCAGAGGAACGGGATCGCTTATGGATGGGAGGGGTTCCACTTGAGACTCAAGCACAAGGGGTTCACTAGCAATTACTCCTTTTTGGGCGTTAATTAACTGCATTAAATGATCTTCGTCCTGATGATCACCTATCAGGTAAACGTAGGAATTGTTACTGAATTCCAGTATGAAGGGGATTTCTGTCCAAACCTCCGGGATATTGGGAATGCCTAAAAAAATGATTTGATGAAAGCGGTTATCGCCGATTCTACCTAATAACCCCCACAAGAGATCGGTAGTCACGATGGTATTGCCTAGTAATGGTTGTTTAATTGGGGATTTAAAGAAAAACTGATCAAGGTAATGTGTTACTATACCATTTTGGGTCAACTGTTGAGCCAAAGCTGATGCAGCATCTTCTGGTTCATTAGTAACAATCAGCGTTTTATCCTTAATTAGTGAGCTTTTAAATAATTGGATCAGTGTGGAGATTTTTGCCTCAGAGTTACATTTTAATACCCTTACTGTTTTGATTGCTTTGCTAGGGCGCTGACTATCAGGATCCGATAAATAAACTTTACGAAAGGGTCGATGATAATTAGACCACCAATTTTGTTCTGTTTGATTCTGAAAAATGATCAACTGGGAAGAAGGGTAGGTTCTCTTAATAAAAAAATTTACATCATCCAAAAGGTTAAACTCGCTTAACTTGTCCCCGTCGAGTAACAAAATTGCGCGGGCTTGTTTTGGATCCAATTGATGATTCTCAATTAAATCTCGGATGCGCCTTGGAATGCCGATAATAAATTGTGGAGGATCATCAAAGAAGAAGGGTGGAGCATTCTCAGCAATGCGAGATTTTAAATTTGTGCCTTCTAAAAGCTTTTGCAGATAGGTTGATACTTTATGAGATTTTTCAATAGTTGGAGTAACCAGTGCGCAATAA
>JANWYU010000151.1 GCA_025055135.1 Pseudobdellovibrionaceae bacterium
ATCTGCCCAATACTTTGCGTCAGCTGATGCTGTATGAGGCTTTTGGTTGGAAGCCACCTCAATTTGGTCATTTATCATTAATATTAGATGAGGAAAGAAAAAAACTTTCCAAGAGAAAGGGTGCTACCAGCTGTCACGAATTTAAATTGGAAGGATATTTGCCTCAGGCTCTTAATAATTTTTTGGTCTTGCTTGGTTGGTCCCATCCGCAAGGGAAAGAAATAATGTCTTTGGAAGAAATGATTAGTGGGTTTAGTCTTGAGCGTCTTAATCCGGCTGGTGCGGTTTTTGACCCGGTCAAGTTGAAATGGATGAATGGTCAATATATGAGGTCTTTACCGACCAATGAACTTGTGCGCTTATTTAAAGAATATCTAACGTTGTTACTATCATCCTCAAAGAACGATTTGGAGCGGTTGTTCCCTGAGATGCCAGAGCCGAAACTAAGAGATTGGGTAACAGAAGTGGGAAAGTGGGATATTCCTAAATTAGAAAAAAATCTTGATGCAGTGAGAACATCTTCAGATACACTATGGGATCTACTTCGACAGTTAACTCTTTTTTCAGATGTATTTTTTGATGTTACCCCAGAATCTCAAGAAGTTTTGGCTTGGCCTAGCACTGCTGCCATATTGAATGAGTGGAGGGATTTTCTCCTGGCAAAGGATGAGAGGGGGCATATATCGGTAGGGGAATTCAATTTGTTTTTGGATCATGTAAAACAAAAATTTCAGGTTAAAGGAAAGCATTTGTTCATGCCCTTGCGAGTTGCCGTTTTAGGTAGGCCTCATGGCATGGAATTGGGAACAGTGATTCCACTTTTAAGTTGTGCCCAGCTATTGAATCGTGTTACCCAGGTGCTGAATCAAAAGTTATGAACAAAATTAAAGTGTACAATTCATTAACACAGAAACTTGAGGAATTTATTCCTTGGGATCCTCCTCGTGTAAAAATGTATTGTTGTGGTCCTACCGTTTATGATTTGCTTCACGTGGGAAATTTTCGAGGTGCAGTTTTTTATAACTTTTTACGGAATTTTTTGGAGCATGAAGGATACGAAGTAACCTTTGTGTACAACTTTACGGACGTTGATGATAAAATTATCAATCGAGCCCGTAGCGAATCGGTAACATCAGAGCAAATTAGTCAACGATTTATAGAAGAATTTTGGAGGGATTTTAATCAATTAAAATTGCGCCCACATTCTGCTAATCCTCGTGTTACCGATACCATTCCTGAAATTATTAATTTTGTGGAGGGTCTAATTCAAAAGGGAATGGCCTATGTGACTTCTGATGGGGACGTTTACTTCGCCATTTCCCAATTTCCAGAATATGGGAAGCTTTCTCATCGAAGGGTTGAGGAATTGGAAACTGGGGTGCGCATCGAAGTTAATGAAAAAAAAAGAAATCCTTTAGATTTTGCATTGTGGAAAAGCTCTTCGGGTGATGAACCAAGGTGGAAAAGCCCTTGGGGGGAGGGGCGGCCGGGATGGCACATTGAGTGTTCCGCCATGATTCATAAACA
The DNA here is from genome assembly GCA_025055135.1 of Pseudobdellovibrionaceae bacterium. Lineage (GTDB taxonomy): Bacteria > Bdellovibrionota > Bdellovibrionia > Bdellovibrionales > Bdellovibrionaceae > JANWYU01. Next base: position 1,528 of record JANWYU010000151.1, read on the forward strand.
CTTGGGGGCGCCGATTGATATACATGGTGGAGGGATGGATCTTATCTTTCCTCATCATGAAAACGAAATTGCTCAAAGTGAGGGCTTATTGGCTAAGCCTTTTGTAAAATATTGGGTCCATAATAATTTAATTCAGCTAAAAGGTTCGAAGATGTCAAAATCGCTTGGTAACATTATTACAGCTCGCGATTTTTTTAATCAGTATCATCCAGAGATTTATAAATTTATGGTTCTTTCTGTACATTATCGCAGTGTTTTAGATTTGGGTGATGAAGCTATAGCTCGAAGTATAAGACTTTTGTCTAAAATTTATTCCGCATTAGCTTGGGCAGAAGAGGTTTTGCATTCGCAGCAGGCCGATAAGGATGAACATAAACAAAATCAGGAATTTGCAGCCCTTTCCCACCAAACTTGGCAAGCAGTTTTAGAGGCGGGAAGGCACGATTTTAATTCAGCGCTTATGATAAGCCACGGGTATGAGTTGATAAAGTCGTTTAATCAAAAGTATCGACGGGGTATGAAAATTCACCATGAGATGATTAGTGCCTCTCGCGTTTTGCTCGATTTTTACAAAAAGCTGGGTAACTTATTATCTCTTTTTCTTGAACCTCCATCTCAATTTTTAAAAAACTTAGATGATCACTTACTTCAAGAAATGGGATTGAACCGTCAGGATATTCAAAATAAGGTAGATCGGCGTTCTCAACTGAGAAAAGAGCGTCGTTTCCAAGAGGCAGACCTGTTGCGTAGCGAACTTAATGGATGTGGGATTCAGGTTCATGACCTGCCAGATGGTACCTCTTATTGGGAAGTTGACAAGAGCACATGAGACGGAAATTCCAACTGGTTACTTCAATGATTCCTCGTGGGGATCAACCTCAGGCTATTGAAAGCATCATTAAAAATTTTGAAATGGGTCAGAAACATCAGGTGCTGCTAGGAGTTACTGGATCGGGAAAGACATTTACCATGGCCCACGTTATTGCCTCTTTGAATCGTCCCACTCTGGTTATGGCCCATAATAAAACCTTAGCAGCGCAATTGTATAGTGAGTTTAAGGAGCTTTTTCCACACAATGCGGTCGAGTATTTCGTTTCTTATTACGATTATTATCAGCCCGAGGCCTATATTCCTCAAACTGATACCTATATTGAGAAAGACTCCAGTATTAATGAGCAAATCGATCGAATGCGCCACAGTGCTACTCATTCCCTTTTTGAAAGGGAAGACGTTTTAATTGTGTCTTCTGTGTCTTGCATTTACGGACTTGGTAGCCCAGAGGCATATCATGGCATGCTTATTCCATTGAGTGTGAATCAACAGTTAAGACGGGACGATTTTTTAAGAGAGCTGGTGCGAATACAATATCAAAGAAATCATTTGGATTTTTTTCGTGGGACTTTTCGGGTTCGTGGGGATGTGGTGGAGGTTTTTCCAGCTCACGAAGAAAAACGCGCCTTACGAATTACCTTTTTTGGTAATTATATCGAACAGATTGCATGGATTGATCCTCTGCACGGAAGGGTAATTGAGGAGTTAGAGAAAGCAGTCATATATCCTGCTAGTCACTATGTTACTACAGAGGAGCGATTGAAAGTTGCCATTTCACAAATTCGTGATGAATTGCGAGAGCGGATTCAATTTTTCAAACAAGAGATGAAGTTTCTTGAGGCTCAACGCTTAGAAAATAGAACGTTAATGGACCTTGAAATGATTGAACAGATGGGATTTTGCAGCGGTATCGAAAATTACTCCCGACATTTAACTGGTAGAAGTCCTGGGCAGCCCCCTCCCACTTTAATTGAGTATTTTCCAAGTGATTTTTTGTGCATCATTGATGAATCCCATGTTACCATTCCCCAGATTGGGGGGATGTATAGAGGGGATTTTATGCGCAAGTCTACCTTGGTTGAGCATGGGTTTCGTTTGCCCTCGGCTTTGGATAATCGTCCGTTGCGCTTTGAGGAATTCGAGTCATTGTTAGATAAAGTTTTGTATGTATCGGCAACCCCGGGAGATTATGAAATTAAAAAATCAAAAGGATTAATTGTAGAAATGATTAATCGCCCGACGGGTTTGCTTGATCCTGAGGTAGAGGTTCGCCCTGCTACCTTTCAAGTAGACGAGTTGATCAAAGAAATCAAAAAAGTCACTAAAGCTCGGGAACGTGTTTTGGTAACAACTCTAACAAAAAAAAGTGCGGAGGATTTAACGCGGTATTTAGAAAAGGCAGGCATTAGGGTTAAGTATTTACACTCGGAAATTGATACCATTGAGCGGGTAGAGATTATACGGCAGTTACGATTGGGTGTTTTTGACGTTTTGGTGGGAATTAATTTATTAAGGGAAGGTTTGGATATTCCAGAGGTATCTTTGGTGGCCATATTGGATGCGGACAAGGAAGGTTTTTTACGTTCCGAAAGATCATTAATTCAGACTATAGGGCGAGCGGCCCGTAATATTCATGGTCGGGTTATTTTGTTTGCCGATCATCAAACCAAAAGTATTTTAAAGGCGGTGGCCGAGACCAAACGACGTCGTCACATTCAGGAGGAGTTCAATCGCACTCATGGGATCACTCCTCAAACGATAAAAAAGCAGATTAGGCAAGGGTTGGGTGACCTTTTTGACGGTAAAGTAACAATGGACCAGATGGTGTTTGAATTAGACCGACTCAAAAGTAAAGGCGATGGGAATACTAAAAAAGCAAAAATCGCTAACAAAGAAGTTTCCAATCACGAATTTATTAACGAACAGATTGAATTGCTGCGGGTTAAGATGAAACAATTAGTTGAAGATTTACAATTTGAAGAAGCGGCTAAAGTAAGAGATGAAATAAAAAAATTACAAATTTTGGAATTGCAGGTGCGGGAAAATAAAATTGAACTCTAATTGGGAAAAGCTTAAGAATCGCGTTAAAGAATTTCCTCAATCACCTGGGGTTTATTTAATGAAATCCCAGAATGGAAAGGTAATTTACGTTGGAAAGGCTAAAGTGCTTCGTCATAGAGTGCGAAGCTATTTTAATCAAAGCCAGGATCAATCGGTCAAAACACTGTTTTTGATTCAATCGGTAACAGAGATTGACTATATTCCCACTGCTACTGAACTTGAGGCACTGTTACTAGAAGCCCAATTGATTAAAAAATATCGCCCTCGCTATAACGTACGTCTTAAAGATGACAAAAGTTATCCTTATATTAAAATTTCGTGGAACGATTCGTTTCCTCGTTTATATTTGGCCAGAAGGGTTAAAGCTGATGGTAGTTTGTATTTTGGTCCTTATCCTCGGGGTCAGGTAGTGGCCCATACCATTCGTTTTTTAAATGAGACCTTTAAAATCCGAGACTGTAGTGATGGTTTTTTTAAAAGTCGTACACGTCCGTGTTTGAGTTACCAAATTAATAAATGCACTGGACCCTGTGTGGGTTTGGTTTCAGAAGAGGAGTACCGCAAGCAAATTGTGCAGGCCCGAGATTTTTTACAAGGAGACTCGGATAAAATTTTATCGGAGTTAGAACAAAAAATGTGGGAACTAGCGAACCAGGAAATGTTTGAGGAGGCAGCTCGTGTTCGTGACAGTTGGAGGGCTATAAAGGAAGCAGCTTTACGACAACAATCTACGGCACAGGGAATGTCATGTGATTTGGATATTATTGGATATCATGGAGATGAGCGAGGGTTACTATTTGAGACCCTTCACATGAGAAGGGGTCACGAGCTCGGTAGTCGCTCTTACTTTTTTAAAATTGCATTCGATCAGTTGGATTTTCGTGATCATCTACTATCGTTTTTAACTCAATACTATGAAGATCAGTTCATACCGGATCAGGTATTGTTACCAATCGATTTAGGTCAGGATCTGAATCGATTGTTGGAAAATTTGTTAAAGGAACGTTCAAATAAACAGGTAATGGTTAGATTTGCCGGAGATCAACTGGGAGTTACCCTATTAGAAAAAGCCAATCAATTGGCTCAATCTCATTTTATTGCTGCTTTGGCTCGACAAGAAAATGTGCAAGAGGGTTTAAAAGAAATTCAAGAACGGTTTCATCTGATAAACGTTCCTTATCGCATCGATTGTTTTGATGTGAGCACTTTTCAGGGGACAGCTACCGTGGCGTCACGAGTCTCCATGGAAGATGGGGTTTTGGCCCCCCACTGGTATCGACGCTATCGCATTCGCAGTGTTCAGGGTACTAATGATTATGAGGCATTAAAAGAGGTCTTAAAGCGCAGTTATGATGAGCCTCAAGAGGGTTATCCCGATCTGATATTAATTGATGGGGGACGAGGACAGCTTCGAATGGCTCAAGAGGCCTTAAGGGAGTTGGGCCTCAATATTCCGATGGTTTCCCTAGCTAAGGCGCGCACGGAAAGCGATTTTGCAGCTTCTGATGTTTTTGCTAGTCTCGAGCGCTTTTATTTACCAGGGCGCACGAATCCTATTATCTTTCGCTCTTCAAGTATGGCCTATCGTATTTTAGTACAACTGCGGGATGAGGCCCATCGATTTGCCCTGTCGTATCACCGTAAATTGCGGGACCAGGACTCTTTTAAGAGTCTTTTTGATCAGCTGGATCAGATTGGCGAAAAGCGCAAAAAGGTATTGTTGGCGCATTTCGGCAGTTTGCAGGATTTAATTGCTGCAGGAGTAGAGAAAATTGCGGACCTTCCTGGTTTTAATAGGACCTTAGCTGAATCCGTTTGGGAGCAGGCACAGGCTTTATCTCTTAGGTTTCTAACCGAAACTTAACGGTATTATTTGTTTGCTATTCCTTGGGAACTTGTTAGGCTAGAGGGGCATCCCATTTTTAACCTTCTTAGTGAGAACGTTTTATGATGCGATTTAAGGACTTTACGAAAAGACAACTTTGGCAGACAACTATTTTTTTGTGGTTGGGCTTTCTTCCTGTGTTAGCCTGTCAGCCGCGAGATATACCTGTGTTACCGGAACAAATTCAAAACACTGGCAATCGCAGAGGGACCTCATCCAATCAGAAACCGAAAAGCGGCAATCCCAACGAAAAATCCGTTGAAATTGCTTGGGAAAAGGACTTTGCCTTTTTCTCAAGTTGGCTCTTGGTGTTTGAGTGGCAAAAGGCTTTGACTTTTCTAACGGTTGATTCTAACGAAGGACAGTGGTTCCCTGGTTCAGGGAGCTCGTCAGGGAAACTCGATCCTTGCCTAGTTATTGGCGAAGACGGAGTTTGGCTTAATGGGTGCGAATTTTTTGATCGAGCTTCTGTGGAAAGATGGTGGTTAAGTGGTCGTATCAAAGTGGAAAATCTAGGACAACGTCGGATTGTTACCACTTCAGAGCCGTTGAGTTACCAAATACGTAAAGGGAAAAAAAGTCTTCAGTATTTTTGGAATTTTACCATGGAGGCCTACCTCCCTCAGGCAGGGGGTGAAAACATATGGTTAGTTGCGGGGGATTTGAGGTGGATCTCTCACCAAGGAGTTGAGCAAAATGTTCAATATTTTTTAAATTATAAAAGTAAGAACCAAGAAAAGGGCGGTAACAGAATTGGGCCTTTGTATTATAAGGTCTTTTTTGGAGCCAGGCACGAGCATCAGGAAATTGCGTATTACTCATTTGCTTTGGAGAACAAACAGTGGGAGCGCCGGTCTTTGCGGTCTCTTTGTGAGTCGAAAGATCAAGGGGAAAAGCAGGCGGAATGGCCTTTGGGGCGGTTTGATTTTTATTACAAGCCAAGCCTTAGCTTAAAAAATCACCTACTTCTTCTATCGATGGATCAAGTAATTTTGGCACCCATAGAAAAAAATAAAGAAACATCAGAAGCCGCAAAAAATCTAACCTCTTCATTGAAATTTTGTGAAAAACTTTTTGGTAGATCATCGGTGTTAGCCTCTAAATTTACTGATTTATCGATTCTGTTCTCCCCGGCATTGCCTCTTGCAGAATAGACCATTGTTGTTTTTGGTAACAAAGGCCAACTTGTTGGAGTGGCCGGACCATCCTTGGCTTTTGGGAACCATCGGAACATTATAGAATTCCGAAGAATAGAGCGATTTGAAAACCAAACTGTCCTCGTTCAAAAAGCGAGTTAAAACTATGATTCACGCTTGTTCGTACGTTAAATTGGGGATGCAATATAAAAATCAAGTTTACTGATACTGTTGTTGCAGGGTTCCAGTCAGAGTATTCTACTAAATTGTCGGAATAGATACGGTAACGGTAACTTTCCTGTCCCAAACCCACTCCGAGTTTTGTTGAAAAGGATATCAAAGAACTGAGTTCCCACAACTTTTCCCCAAAAGCTTGAATCAAATGGTAACGTCGATCGAAGGATAGGGTTTGATTTCCCTCTTTCAATGCTTCAAAGTATAAAAATTCTCCACCCCAGTTCCAATCATTTAACTGATAAGAAAGAATCAATTGAGGGACCCGAATGTCTTGATAGGTACGGTTCGTCGTTTCCACTGAATAAAAATTTTGAGCAAGGCCCACCCAATAAGTAGCCCATAGTGGCTGTCCTAAAAATAAAAATATCAGAAGAAATCCTAAGATTTTTAGTCTTTTACAGATGATCATAGGGACCCCCTTCCCTTATTTATGGTTACAGAGGAGGTGCTGGTGCTGGGATTTGGGGAGCTGCTTTTGGATCTACAGGTTTCTATTTTATTTTTTTCTAGCTGCTCTAAGTCTTTGGGAGGAACCAGCGAAAGCCATTGAGAACAGGCGGCTTCAAATTCCGGACTATTAGATATCAGAATCAAAGGGGCAGAAGGTAGCCACCATGGTGAATCTGTTACCGATTTCCCAGATGCGAGCACACTCGTGAGTTGTTTCAGCATGAGGTAAATAACCTGGAATTGAGTCAATCGATCGACTGGGCTTTGATTTAGGAGAAAGGCCATGGTATCTGCTATTTGTGCTCCATAATAATAAGAAGCTTCTGAAACGAAAGAAGAAAATTCTTTAGGTCCTTTTTTCAAGACCATTTTTATTTGGCTTTCTAATTCCTGATTGCCTATGATCCGTGAGGGGCTTACCTCCACCTTGCGGTTGTGGTGACGTCTCTGAATCGTTTGAGAAATGGATCGTAGGACAAAATCGCCATCGCCTGAATAATGAAAGCCCCACCAATCGGCAAACCCTTCATTCCAGATGTCTAACAAGGTAATTGCCTTACCGAGGGCCAACAGCTCCGTACCCGTCTTCCCATTATTAAAAAAAGGGTCGTTAATATTAAAAAGGTTTGATAAAACCCATTTGTCCAGGGGCCCTTGTAAAGTGTTTAAAAAGGAATTTGTTACGATCGCCTTTAAAGGCTTAAGGACAGCGTGGTTAAAAATGGCATGAAAATGTTCGTGGGCGATCACTCCGGCATTCACGGAGAGAGGAAGGTGCTCCCCTGAGAATTTTTCGAAAACATAGGCGTCAGCGTCCGGAATGTACATAGCATTATTCCCGCCTGATTTACCTAGAGTGGGATGTTCCACAATAACGTCCAAGGCGACAGTCCTGGGCCAAGACAGATTTTGATACACGCCAATTTTTTCATCAATTTTCATTAATTGTTCAAAGTGATAGTACAAAGTTATTAATTTTAGGGAGAATTGGTTTTTTGCTATCAGGATCCCTTCTTTATTCGTAAAAAATTGGGCCAAAGGAGGCTCTCCCTCTAGTTTGAGGTTTACGAGCTTCGGGCGAAATAGGAAACGGGCAGCCCGTCCTTCCACATGTTCTAAATTTTCTAAGGTTTCAATTTGGACCACATTCCAGCGGTACTCTCCATTCTGAGTAAAAAAAGGAATTTTAGCCCTAACAGGGTATGAGGGGCGGGATTGAGGGCCTTTCAGGCATCCACTCACACTCACCAAACTTAAAAATAATAGAATACCGACAGCTAATCCTCTCATCTAACTACCTTCCAACGTTCAATATAGACACTTTCATCGACCTTACGTCCACGTACTTTCCCTTTATTTCAATGGTTAGGTAGAGCCTGGCCATTGCAATTGTTCTTTGCAAGCATAGTCCGAAGCAAAAAACAAGCCGAAAATTCCTGTTTTTTGTGCGTTAGTTAAAAGCCCCCAATTTTGCCTACATATTGAAGCCATCCAAGTGATACAAAAGGACTGCGTGTGGGGCTTGAGAATAACAAAAAATGACAACAAAATTCTAATGGAGCATAAAACGACCCTTTTCTTGAGTCAAAAGGGCCACTTTTTGGGCTCGCTCGGTGGATGATTCTTGAAGCTCACGAATGTGTCGTAAAGCCTGTAACAGAGACTGTTTGCAGTTTGAGAGTGCCTCTGTGAAATAGGAACCTGCACTGTGAGCCGATATTACCATGTCTCCCATCTGAACAATTGTTGCCAATCCCCAGGAAGAAGAATCCGTTTTTTGCGAATGTCCGCCAATACCTGATGACGAGGTTACAAAGCCTGAAGGGGCAATCTCCTCAAGTACCTCATCTGATATTTCAGAGCTGTTTACAACAAAAACCTTGGTTGTTGGTGATTGGCTTACATTTTGAATTTCGTATATGGTTTGATACACTTGCGCCCGCTGGTCGCTATCCAGCGATTGTAGTAAATGACTCATTTTAAAGGCAAGTTCATCAAAATTAAAATTAACCATACTCTATCACGTTGCTATTTGAATGTTGTTTCGTTTTTCACCGAACCCATTTCTCATTTATCAACTTACTCACTTTAAATGTGAGAGTAATTTCCCTTGCGTCAAGTATATGATATCACATTGCGAGATGTAGGATTTGCATTTTTTTTCAAAATGACTATGGAAATTCTTCACTTTCCCGTTATCTCAATAAGCATTTGGACGAGCTATAAGAAAATATTATGTTTTTAATGAAATTAGTTTAGTCTAAGCTAAAGGGTACTGGGCTCACAGGTTCATATTTTGGCATATCATCATAGGCCTGGATGCCGCAGGGAAGCAATGCCAGATTACGGGCTCTTTTGATTGCCTCGTTAAGCCGCTTTTGTGCAGCTAAATGAAACTTAGAAATCCGAGCTGGAACAATTTTTCCCCCGTCAGTTATATACTTGGACAATTGTATTGGATCCTTGTATTCAAAATATATTTGATGGCCTTTTGTCTTTCTCATTGCTCCTTCTCCGTTGGTGCTCTTTTTGCCTTAAAACTTACATAATACCATTAATCGAATCAATTTGTCCATTAACAGGATTGTCCGTCTTCTGTTTCAAAGCATGCAACACTATTATGACAGATAGTTGAAGTCAAGAAGCGCGACACAATAACTCTACCTACCTGTGAAAATACATTGAAATTAATCACTTTTTTGAATAAAAGAGGTGGGTTGTGCTCATTTTATTTTCTTAAATAAAAACGAGTTTGGGGTTTATATGGCGCGATGTGAATTAACTGGAAAAAGGCCGAGAGTAAAAAATTTAGTGAGTCATTCCAACATTAAGACAAAGTCGTTAGCGATGCCAAATATTCAACAAAAAAAACTATACAGTCATATTCTAAAGGGATTTGTTTCGTTAAAAGTGGCGACGAGTACATTAAAGGCCATGGAACATGTGGGAGGCTTTGATCTTTTTCTTTTAAGGCAAGATCCGCGATGTTTGTCGCCCCGTGCATTAAAGGTTTTGCAGAGAATGCGACGGAAAATTGCCGAAAAAAAATCATGATGATTTGTTGTAATGGTAATGATTTCTAGTAGAAAGAAAGGACGATAACGATGAAGCTCAAAATCAAGAAGGGTTCTCAAGTTAAGGTAATTTCTGGAGCTGAGAAAGGCAAAATAGGAACCGTTTTGGAGGTTAATCCCTCGCGAATGCTTGTGAAAGTGGAAGGGGTTCGCTTGATGACCCATTTTGATCGCAAAGAGGGTATTAAGAAGAAGGAAGGGTACATTCATTATTCAAAAGTTGCACTTGTTTAACTGTGGTGATGGGATGTCCTTCAATGGAACAATAGGTTTACGGGCATAGAGGCCATTATTATTTTTTTCGGTTCTGTTCGTTTCTTCGTAAATATTATATGAACTCTCGGATCGATCTTCGATCCGTGAACAGGGATTTTTTAAGTAGGTTGGATTTCGTTGGGCCCATGACTACAAAACGAGGAAGATTATCAGAAATGGCGCACCCGGGAGGATTCGAACCACCGACCACATGATTCGTAGTCATGTACTCTATCCAGCTGAGCTACGGGTGCGCAAAATTGGGTACGAGCTTTGAAAATTAATTTGGAAGGGATGAAAAATCAAGCTATTCTCTGAAAGATATGTTAACCTCGATTTTAAAAGAAAAATGGGAGAATTCTTTAAAGGAAGCTCACCAGCTACTTGAGACTTTTTTGAAAGATCCGGATCAAATTGAAAAGTGTGTTCGCTTTAGCGAAATTCTAATCAATATATTTGAAAAAAATGGTACCGTGTTTAGTTGCGGTAACGGCGGTTCTCACTGTGATGCTATGCATTTTGCTGAGGAATTGACCGGACGATATCGTAAGGATCGTAAACCGTTAGGGGCTTTGGCTCTGGGAGATCCCAGTCACTTAACCTGTGTTGCTAATGACTATGGATTTCAGTATGTTTTTTCGCGACAACTAGAAGCGTTAGGAAGGCCAGGGGATGGTCTGATAGGTCTATCGACGTCGGGTAATTCGTCTAATGTGATTGAGGCGTTTAAGGTAGCAAAAAATAAAGGTATTGTTACCATTGGTCTATTGGGTCGAGATGGGGGACAACTCAAGGATCTGGCCGATTTGGCTATTGTTGTTCCTGCGCAAACCAGTGATCGCATTCAGGAAATGCATATTAAGTTACTCCACATTGTAATTGAAATGGTTGAAAGACGGTTATTCCCTCAGCATTATGCCTAATGAGAAAGCAAATGTATCCTTAAAACAAAAAGAGAAATTATTTCGATTAGCACTTTCTGCTCGAGAGCAAGCCTATTGTGTTTATTCTCAATTTGCAGTGGGGGCCAGTGTTTTATTTGATGATGGCAGCTACGCCAGTGGAAGTAACATTGAGAATGCGAGTTATGGCGCTACCGTTTGTGCAGAGCGGGTCGCTATATGGTCTGGAATCAAGGAGAATAAGAAGCGTAGGATTGTTGCTGTTTGCGTCGTTACTGATCAGGAGGATCCGTGGCCCCCATGTGGTCAATGTTTGCAGGTAATATCTGAATTTGCGTTACCCACAACAACAATTTTAATGGGTAACTTAAAAGGACTTCGCTCGTTTATTCGATTTTTAAAATTGTGGGAACACCCATTTGCCCCTCAATTTTTGCAAGTTCGTGACTGAGTTATTCAGGTAGATAGAGCCACCGATCAAGGGAGTTATTTAATCTTAGAGTAAAGCGGTGTTCGCGAAATCCAGAATTTAATGCTTCAGGGCTCATAAGGAAAAAAAATCGCACGATAGCTAAGTAATGATTGCAAATAACCCGTTTCACTTGGGGACAAACCCCGCTTAAGTCATTAGGTTCTTTCTCTGGACAGCGCACCACGCATTCATTAAAAAAATGAATAGGACAGGCTTCATCAGAATTACTGGGATCGCACATTTGGCCACGGAATCCATACCGGACAGGGTTGGAGCGCGACCCAACAAAGGGAGGACTTGCGGTATCTGCCTGCAAGGGTAACGAAAAAGGGTGTCGACAGGCCTCGGTAATCGTTGAAGAATTAATACAGTCACGCAATTCGGTAAAACGATTAGGGGTAATAATCAGTTCAAAGTTGTGGCGAAACACAGCTGAGGAGTGGGATAGGCTACGTAATGAAATTTGAAGGCTATAGATCGATTTTTTTAGTAACTCAAGATCGTGAAGAGATAACATGCGATCCACGTACATGAAAGCAAAGGTGATAGCTACCCCTAATACACCTAAGAGAATAATAATAAGAATGGTTCCCATTCCATTAGAGCTGTTAAGAGACAATGATTTTGTTTGTAATCTCATATAATCAATTAAGAGTAACGTGTTTATGGGGGAGCGCAATAACACTCTTGAATAAAAAGAATATTGGGTACTGGGGTTTCATCGGGCTGAGGATTGAGCTTAGGTAATGGGTAATTAAAACGTATTTCCATGGGCCAATTGGCGAATTCTGCCCGCCGACTTTCAAAAAACGTTGTGTTAAATCGCACAAATTTATGAGGACAAACAGTTCCTGCACAGCGAAAACTTTGCTCTGTTCCTCCAGGAAGAGTAGCCTCCAAAACAGTAGTGGCGTCAATTTGACGTCGCAAAACTATGCTCGGAGTGGCAGCAAGAGTTGGAGCCCAGTGACGGGCCCGAACGACCATGAAAAATTCTAGTGTGGCGCTAGGATTCATCAGTGTATAAGTATTAATTTGTGGGCTTACTGAGATACTATTTAAGTTGTAGC
>JANWYU010000174.1 GCA_025055135.1 Pseudobdellovibrionaceae bacterium
TAGATTCAATAATATATCGAGACTTTGGGTACTCCGAATTTAGACGATTAAAGTAACTCATTCCCTTCTCTGGATTATCCAATTCAAAATAATTGAAACCAAGAAAAAATAGCGCTTGATCTATCCGCAAATCGTTTGGATAGTCCTGAACGAATCGTTCATATAGTTTTATAGCCTGTTGATTAAATACGTGAGCCGCAGAGTAATCGATGGTAACTTTTTCTCCACGAGACGCGGCTTGACTAGCCTGTTGATCAATAATTGTTTTTGTTAGATCTGATTTTTCGTTATAAAGCTCAGCAAGTCGCAAAAGTAATTCTGCTCGATTTTGAGGCGACTTGGTCATTTGATATATTCTTTTGAGTTCTGCTATTTGTCGATCCAGCAACTTATTGTACTCGTTATAATTTTTATCTGGGCTTCTTAATCTCCTGACATTTCTGGGTTTTGTCGTTTGATCATCTGTTTTTTCCGAACCATGCAACTTTTCAAACAATGTGCCCTGATTCTTAGGCAATTCACTTCTTTGCCGTTCAGACTGATTAAATTCCATTATAGCTTTGGAACGGGCCATTAACGACTGATAACTAAATATGATAACAATAATAAGTAACATCATCTGCATTGTTGTTTGCCCATATAGTGATAGTTACCAATTTCATCAAGCCAATATTCCGTATCGACTGGCCAATATTCATATCCATTGTTTACATAAAACTCTCTCTGTTTATCATGATCAAGATCAGATTGTTTATCTGAGACACCGGATATGATTGCTTTAAGGGCTTCCTTTTTTCCGTTGACCACCTCATACATTACAAACTGCGCCTGTTCTTGCAAATCTGTCCAATCCTCTATTTTTCTTTCCAATGCATATTGTGCTAATTTAGCCACTTGATTTTGGGCAACCTGCAGCCTTCGCGATAGTACCTTTCTGCCATAGCTGAAAATTGAATGCCCTTTTAATTTCCCATCTGATTCCCAACGAGCCAGTTCTTGATTCACCCGTATTATATACTTAAGCAATTTTTGAATCTCTCCAGAGGTTACTATGGACTTCATAATTGGATATGGAATTTGACCATCATGCGATTGAGAGTTTTTTCCTTCTAATCGCAAGCTGGCTTTACGTACTTCATCCCAGTAAGCCCGCAGCTGTCCCTTGTGACTCAAATAAAAACTCCTAGCTTTTTTTACGTAGCCACCAAAAACCTTATCAAAGACCATTAGTGTTTTCTCTGCCTCATCAAAGCGGCAAATATAAACATAAACAATACTGCGAACTATGAACGTCTCTGGATTGTATTCATTCTCAAAAAAAGGACTATGCAAGGTTTGCAACGTTCCTACTACGGATCGAAATCGAGCTGCCCTAAGCTGTGCCCAGCTCAACTCAAAAAGCGCCTGTGGCCAATACAACGAGTCGCGCGGAACCATTTTATAGTAACGTATTGCTTTTTCCCAGTCTTTTCCCTGATAGTAGGCTCTAGCTATGGCCAGTAACATTAAATGGCGATCACTCTGATTATTTGCCATCCGTAACATTCGCTCTGCTATTGCGAGCGCCTGCTGTGGTTGATTTAGCTCAAGGTAACTTAAGTATAGTTTATATTGACCAAGAAAATAGTAAGGACTTTTTGATGATATTTTCCGAAAACTTTCTATAGCTCCCTTCACATTCCCATTATCCGAAAAATACTCCCCCTGCCTAAAATAAAAGGGATCAAGAGCCATAGCTGGTGGATCGTCACCAGCGATTTTCTTAACTGCATAATGAATAATACTGTCCTCGCCGAGCAAATCAGCTATAATAAATAAACGGTTTAAAGCAGACCTAACATATTTGTTTTTTCCCCTTCTAATGACATCAATAAACTGCATAGCAGCGACTTGCTGGTAGCCTTGTTCCATAAGAGTCAAACCCAACAAATAGGAAACCTGAGCTTGATCTAACCTTTTATCTTTTTTTAGCTGATACAATTCAATAGAAGCCTCTAAAAATTTATTATCTGTTACCAGCTTTTGCACTCTATCAATCCTGTCACTTTTAAAAGTAACAGGCTGATTAGCAGCAATTTGCTTCCGTCTTTTTGCAGTCTGAGCAATCGCTAATGAATCAATCCCCCCAAAATGTATCATTAATATCGCCAGTAACAAAATCGAAAACATTTTTCTCATCTCTTCCTCACCTCAGGGAAAAAGTAACTGATACCCAAACTCATGAGCACCATTTGAGTTTGGGTCTTTTCTACTTGCGCCGGACTTTGAGCAAAAAAGAAATTAACAGTAATATCCCAACGCAACCCAAGATTTCTGGTAATAGCGAAAATCTGACCAGCCCCTATATGCATAGTGGATGCTACTTGAGAGGCTGGCACTTCCAGTTGGGTTTGTCCTAGTCCAACTGTAAAATAAACATCATAAGGAATAATTCGTCGATTAAACCAACTCATTTTTCCATAAATCGGTGCAAAATAGAAATGTGCACCCAAATAGGATCGGGCACGTATCAACGATGTTACTTGAACATTCAATTGAGCCTCTAACTCTTTAGTCATTTGAGTATGAGCTCCTGAAAAGCTAAAATGGCCTAGCTCAATCCCCCACAAATCAGAAAAATGATAGACTCCCCGCAAACCGGCTGATACTTCCAAAAACCAAGGGTTATTTAGAGATGCTCCACCACCTAAAAAGGCTTGAAAGCGCCGGTACTTTGGCTGAAACCTAGGGTGAATAATTGCCAATTGAGACCAGTTTTCTAATGTGACGAGATCATCAACTACCTCAATATCTTTTTTGAAAATGGAGGTTTTACTCTTTTCCACTTTAGCAACAGAACCATCACTGGATTCGCCCGTAGGTTTTTGTTGAATCTCTGCTTCAATCAGGTCCAATTCAGTAACATCATCATCATTATTAATTTCTGGATTTTGAGCCCAACTCAATCCACTCCCAATGATAAAGCAAATAATAAAAAACAAGGTATTTTTCATAGTAACCACACAAAACCTAACTCGATAATTGTGCCAAATCGTTGATGGTCAGAGAATTCAGAGTAACTTGGCTTTGGTTGATTCTTTTTTAACTTTTGATTTCCAATAAATGGATTAACCGATCCCTGATACTGAAGCCGAGCCTCCAATTTAATGGCTGCAGAAGGACTAAAATAGAATCTCTGTCCAATCCCAATGGCAACACCAGGATAGGTCTTATGTTCAAAGGAGGTAGCACCAACCCCTAACTGTGTATAAAGTGACATATTTAAAACATCTTTTTTTGATAAAGATATCTTTCCGTAATACGCCTTCAAATTGTAAAAAAGCCAGTAAGACATGCGTGGACTTGGTGCTCTAGTTAAATCATAGCGGTCCCCTCCCTGACCACCTTGTGCCTCAATACTGCTCGCATACTGGTTGTTAAGGCCCGACATCCATTGGGCAATGGACAAAGAAACAGAATGATTTTCAGTAAAATGGTAACCTCCCTCTAGTCCATAGCGATAGGGATTAAAAATGGGCTCGGTAAATACCGCCCCTCCAAATACTCCTATTTCAAACCGATTTTTAAAAGTAACTTTAGGCCTACGGACCATCTCGAGCCTGTCAAACCTTGGTAACACAACTTCCTTAGTAAGCTCTTCTTCCGGAACTTCAAATAGTTCGGTGGCAGAAACCTCTAAGCTACTAAAAGTGATTAAGAAGAAAAGCATTACATTAAACAACATTTTTCGAAAGCGCCCCATATTTTAAAATCAGATCACAAACCTCACGAACCGCTCCATTGCCCGCTGGCCGAGTAGCAATGTAATCAACCGCTCTGACCACGGAATCTATCGCATCACTCACCGTGGCCGAAAATCCCACTCGTTTAAGAACGGGAAGATCGAAAAGATCATCACCCATGTATGCAACTTCCTGCTCCTTCAATCCTGCTTCGGCTAGTATTTTTTCAAATGCCGGTAATTTATCTAATGATCCATGAGAAAAATAATGAATTTCTAAAACCTTAGCTCGCTCCTCGATGTCTTGCGCCTTTGAAGCAGTAATAAAACCGACTTGATAACCAGCTTCTATCAACATACGGATTCCATATCCATCGCGAATGCTAAACAGGCGTCGCCATTGACCAGAAGAATCCATAAAAACCCGACAATCAGTCAAAATGCCATCCACATCCAGTAACAGCAACTTAATTTGACTTAGCTTTTTTTCCAGCATATCCATAGTTTAATGAGTGATAAATTGACTTGTGAATGGCTATTTTTCAACCAGTCTAGATTGTGACGTAAGTCCAGATATATTATGTTACTATTTGAGGGATCCTATTTTTTGAGAGGAATATTTTAAATTTTTTAATTTTTCTGTGAAAAACGATTGTTACTGGATTTTCTGCAAGCAAAGTTCCCAAACTTTTTTAGAACAAGAATTAAGCTATTACCGAATGCGCTTTGAACGATTAGGCTCACATATTTATAAGATAAAAAGCACTCAACCCATTATGGAAAAAAGAATGCCCGTTTGGGCATCAGCCATTTGTCTTAATGCTCATACCTTTCAATTCCACTCTATTAAAGAGGCCCAACGTTTTTTGTCCCCAAAGGCTAAATATTTTGATTACCTTCCTACCTACTACATCAGGAGGGGACATCTCATCTTCAGCGGTTTAAGAATGATCCCTGCCAAAAAGTGGCACTTTCAAACCCACACACTGGTTGGCCCTTTAGCATTTTTCACTCTTCTATCGGCAGGGGAAGGAATCATTTTCCCTGACGTGCACCCCGTACTGCCATTGACCTACTCGCCAATTAAGGAATTTAAAGAGCCCCCTTCCCGGGCCTATCTCAAATTAAGTGAAGTTTTCTTAAGAAAGAAAACCTGGCCACAAAGTTTCCATAAGGTCCTAGAGCTAGGCTCATCTCCAGGGGGATGGACCTGGTTACTCTCTCAACTTGGTTGCTCAATCGAATGCATCGATAAGGGAACAATGTCATCAGAAATTTTAAACAACAAAAATGTAACTTGGCATAAAACGAGTGCCTTTTCTTGGGTTAAAAAACACTCAGTAGTTGGCTTTGACTGGCTGTTTAGTGACATGGCCTGTTCTCCGGAAAAGCTGCTTGATCTCATTGAATGGACCGTGCAGCAAAACCCTCAAATCCGAATTGTTGCTACGATCAAACTAAACCGTCATTTGGGTAACTGGAATCAATTGATTGAGCAGTTTTTAAGAGTTCCAAATGCTGAAATTATTCATCTGTATCATAACAAGCATGAACTGACTTTTTTGAGATTGAAAACTTAATTGGGTTTAATTGTTGCTGAAATCTTTTGATTTTGTTACCTTTTGTTTATGTCCATTGCTCCATGTCGCATATTTGCAGCTATTCCCGCAAGAATGGCCTCCACCCGGTTTCCAGGAAAACCATTAGCGCCAATTCTAGGCAAACCAATGCTTCACTGGGTTATTGAAGGCGTTAAAAAATCAACTTTGGTGCAGCATATTTTTGTAGCAACAGACCATCAAGAAATTACCAACGCCTGCGCCCACATTTCTGAAGTGGAAGTCATTCTTACCGACTCAAATATCCAAAGTGGCACTGATCGCATATATCATGCTTTAAAACACCGCTGTCTTCCTGGAGACCTCATCATCAACGTGCAAGGAGACGAACCCTTAATTCAGGGAGAAACTGTGGATCATCTCATTTCATTGTTACTAAATAACCCACGCTATCTGATGGCTACCTTGGCAAATCCTTTGGTTAAGGAAACAGACCTTTTTAATCAAAACATTGTGAAAGTCCTATGTAACATCCGATCTGAAGCTATCTATTTTTCAAGATTTCCAATACCCTATTCCCGAATGAAACCCAATAACCCCTTTGTGAGCATGAGACACCTTGGAATCTACGCCTATTGGTTTCATTTTTTAGAAGAATTTTGCCAGTTACCCCCATCTCCACCAGAGACCTGCGAAAGTCTGGAACAGCTCCGTGCTTTATTTGCCGGAATTCCCATTTTAGTTGGTACAACGTCCGCAACTTGTTTAGGAGTTGATCACCCCGAGGACATCTCTCTGGTGGAGCAAGAGCTAAAAAAAAGGCAGCAGTAACTTGTGACATACCTGACTTATAGGATAGACTAATCACGTAATGAATCACAAATCTCAATTTAAAACCAAATATATTTTTATCACTGGAGGGGTCGTATCCTCAGTTGGCAAGGGTCTTACCGCGGCAAGCTTGGGCGCCCTCCTCCAATCACGAGGCTATAGTGTTACCATAATGAAGTGTGACCCCTATCTTAATGTGGATCCAGGCACCATGAGCCCCTTTCAACATGGTGAAGTTTTTGTTACCGAAGATGGTGCAGAAACCGATTTGGATTTGGGTCATTACGAACGGTTCATTGGTACCAATCTCAGTCGTGCCCATTCGGTAACAGCAGGACAAATTTACGATTCAGTAATTTCTAAGGAAAGAAAGGGCGAATATTTGGGGGGAACAGTGCAAGTGATCCCCCACATTACGAATGAAATTAAAAATCGTATTATTCATGCTTCTCAAGGGCACGAAATTGCCATAGTAGAAATTGGCGGAACGGTGGGAGATATTGAAGGATTACCTTTTTTAGAAGCAGTAAGACAATTGCGTTCCGATTTAAAAATTGGTAATTCCATTTTAATTCACGTTACCTATGTGCCTTTTATTAAAGCTGCTGGAGAACTTAAATCCAAGCCCACCCAACATTCTGTTAAGGAATTGCGCGAAATAGGACTACAGCCCGATTTTTTGGTATGTCGCTCTGAGAAGCCTCTAGATGCCTCGTTTAGAAAAAAAACCGCCCTATTCTGTTCTGTAGAGCCTGAAACTGTTATAGAGGCCCGAGATGCCGAGACGATTTATGAAGTTCCCCTCATGCTTAACCGTGAAAAGCTTGATCGACTTGCTTTGCAAAAACTGTGTCTTGCGGTACCTCCAGCCAATCTGCAAGGTTGGAAAAAAGTGGTAACCCACTTAAAGTCACCAAAACGATCTGTTACCATTGCTATTGTTGGGAAGTACGTAGACCTAAAAGAATCCTATAAATCCCTTCATGAGGCACTGATTCATGCCAGCATTCCCAATCAAGTTCATTTGGACATCAGATATATTGATTCCGAGCAAATCACCAACAAAAAAATGGGCCATCTTCTGAAATCGGTGCGTGGTATCTTAGTTCCGGGAGGGTTTGGACCACGCGGGGTGGAAGGAAAAATGTCAGCCATTCGTTTTGCTCGAGAACATAAAATTCCCTTTTTTGGAATTTGTTATGGAATGCAGCTAGCTGCCATTGAATTTGCTCGCAATGTTTGTGGTATTTCCAATGCGGTGTCTCGAGAATGGGTTGAGGAAGATGATTATCAAGCCAGCTGTGTTATTGATTTAATTCCTGAACAAAAGCAACACACATTAAAGGGCGGTACCATGCGGCTTGGGGCCTACTCCTGCCGACTTAAAGAAAACTCCATTGCCCATCGAGAATATCGCCGAACCAAAATATCCGAAAGGCACCGCCATCGATATGAGTTTAATAATAATTATCGCTCCTTATTTGAAAAACATGGGATGGTGTTTAGTGGGATTTACGAAGATCGCGATCTGGTGGAAATCATTGAATTAAAAGATCATCCTTGGTTTGTTGGGGTACAGTTTCACCCTGAATTTAAATCCCGCCCGTTACAACCACATCCGTTATTCGTCGGTTTCATAAGAGCCAGTCTAAAAGCTTGACCGAGGAGGTTGTTTTTTTAAAAAATCAACCCATTCATTCCCGTCTCTAATAAAGCTAAAGGAGCGCAAAGGATTCGAGCATGAGTCATGGTCCATCGGTTATTCAAATTGCCGAAAGAATTTTGTCTATTGAAGCAGAGGCATTACGCTTGGCCTCCCGCTCTCTTGATGATCAGTTTGAAAAGGCCGTGCAACTGATTTTAAATGGCCAAGGCAAGGTGATTGTTACTGGAATTGGCAAATCAGGACTCATTGGTCGCAAAATCAGTAGCACCTTCACCTCAACGGGAACACCAAGCACCTTTTTGCACCCAGCAGAAGCCGCCCACGGAGATCTCGGTCTTTTAGAAAGACGTGACATACTTATTGCGATCAGTCAAAGTGGAGAATCCCATGAGCTTAATGTCGTATTAGAACACGCGGTGCGTTTGGGAATGCCCATTATTGGCCTTTCGGGCAATAAAAACAGCTTTCTTGCAAAAGTCTGCAATATCCTCATAAACACTGAGGTATCCCAAGAGGCCTGCCCCCTGGGGCTTGCTCCATCGGCAAGTAGCGCCAAAACGCTTGCCTTGGGCGATGCCCTTGCCTTCACCGTAAGTCAATTAAAAGGATTTACTACGGAAGACTTTCGCTTACTGCATCCTGCTGGTGGCATTGGTAAAAGACTACTAAAAGTAGAGGATCTGATGCATAAAGGAGATGAGTTACCATTGTTACCCAAAACGGCGGACATTAAAGAAATTATTCTAACAATGAGTCGAGGCGATGTGCGAGGAGCCTGCGCCATCTTAGATGAGCAAAAAAATCTGGTGGGCATTATAACGGACGGGGATTTACGAAGGAATTTAGATCGCCTCCTTGACAATAAAAATCTTGTGGCAGAGGACATTATGAGCCGCCGACCCAAAACCATTGATCGCGAAGAGCTTGCTGTCCGCGCCTTACGCATGATGGAAGAATTTCGCATTAGCGTATTGTTGGTAACAGAGCCAACCAAAACGACTCCATGCGGTATTATTCACATCCAAGATCTGCTTCATCTCAAATCATAAAAACTAGGTAAGAAGGTCTGAACTCCGTCCGGCCTTAAAAAACAGCGTCTATTATTTTAGAAGAACATGTTTAAGAAAAACATCGTCCATTTTAAGTGTTTATTTGTTTTATTAATTTTTTTTGTTTGCTCCCCTTCTCGTAGTTTGCTGTGCTTTTAGTTCAGGGGGGCCATACTAGGCCAAAGGAGGGTCAGATGGAAAAAGCCACAGGGAATGGGTTTCTAAAGGTAAACAATTCCACTAAAAGTCAACGTTTAAGTGGACGCTCGGCGTCGCTTGTTACCGGATTGATCGTCATTTTAAGCTCTCAATTCGGACTTGGTGCGCGATTTTTAGTCACCACGCGAAATAGCGATGCCTACCAGGCAGTACTAAAGTTTTCCTACCAAGCTGTTGCTCAGTTGAGCACACACCAAAGAGCAAAAGAATCCATGACAATGCTTTCGAAGATGGGCTCTCACCATGTTACCAAACAATATGCGCAAATAGAGACTCTCAATCATTTGCGGTCTTTTGTTCTAAATACAGAAGATCCTGTTTTGAAGGAAATGCTTGCCAGACTGCCTGGGGTATTAACTATTGAAGAAGATGAATACTTTCCTCTTCCTTGGTTACCCGCCCAATTGACAGCAGAGAAGGCCACTCATCTCAATAATCAACAGCAGGGTAACTCAGCTTTTTCGATGGAGCATTCATTGGCTTCGCTTTTTTTCCAACAAACGAGTAACAATTTTTATGATGCCCATCAACTTTTAAATCCCCAACTCACTTATGGGCTAAAGATGATTGAAGCACCAAAAGCCATCAAATTGGCGAAGGGTGGGCAAGGGGTTCGCATTATGATTATAGACTCTGGAATCGATCGAGAACATCCTTTAATTAAGAGTAACTACGAGCAGGGAGAAAATTTTATTTCCGAACAAACTCAAGGGCCCTATCCAGAATTTGATCATAATGGACATGGTACCCACGTGGCGGGGACCGCAGCCGGGGTCCTTCTTTCTTCTGGGCTCAGCGGTGTTGCTCCTCAAGCCAAAATCTTGGCGGCCCGCGTATGTACCACAGCCTGTTCCAAATTAGCCGTCATTGCTGCCATCAATTGGGCTATCGAACAGAAGGTTGATGTGGTGAACCTTTCTTTAGGCGGTCCATCAAGCCTGTCCGCAGAACAACTGGCCTTTGAAGCACTAGAACAACACAATATTGTCGCCGTAGCAGCTTCCGGTAATTTCGGACGGGGAGTGGTCTCTTACCCTGCTGCTTATCCCACGGTGATTGCGGTAGGTGCAGTAACCCCTCAAGGTACTAAAACCTCATTCTCCAATTGGGGCAAAGAGCTGGATATTATGGCTCCCGGTGAAGAAGTTATCTCTTCCATACCTTCAAATATGGGACGGGTTTCCAGGGTACAACTTATTGTAAACAACGTATCTGGGCTTATTCAATCAGCATCCTATATTGGGAGTGCTACCACTGCCACACCTCTAACAGCTCCAGTTTTGTTACCATCTCTCACTCCTGAAAATTCACCTCTTTGGAAAGAGAGCCTCCTTCTTGCAGAGGGAACAAATTTCAACCAAATACTCCAAGCAGTACGGGCGGCACGACAAGTTGGAGCCAAAGGCGTCGTCTTATACTCCTCTAATTCCCAATTTCCAAAGGGTGGTTTTTTACCATTCCCGGAGCAAGTTCCCGTAGTCAGTATCTCCAAAGTTGCAGCCGATCACCTGATCCGCCTGATTCAGAATAATAAACAGCCCCAGCTCAGAATTCAGGTGTTAGAGTCCCGCTACTATCCATTTAGTGGCACCTCAATGGCATCACCCCATGTAGCAGGTGTGGTTGCTCTAATGAAAGCAGTAAATAAAAAATTAACTCCCAACGATGTTCGTAGCATTCTTGCAGCCACAGCAAAACCCATAGCTACAGATTCGGATAAGGTGGGAGCGGGCTTAGTAAATGCTCTCGCTGCTACGGAAATGGCATCTCGTTGGCAAGTAACACCTTCTTTAGCAGCAGGGAACTTTGAAGGACCTTAAGCCGCCGATAATCTTCAAGACTTATATGCGATTGTAAAAATTCTAATTCTTCAAAAGGAGGAGAGGAACGATGAGCAAACATCAAAAAATCTCCTCCTGCTGCGATAAATTTCAAACTGCGTTCTAATGGGCCACCAAAATCTTTAAGGGCTCCCATATCCAAATCATCTGCCAAAATAAAGGACCCAATTCCCAACTCGCGACGGGCCTTTTGAGTTAAGATCTCATAGGACAATGTTGCTGGTAAAGAACGGTCAACCTTCGGATACAAAACGTGAGCTGTCATTAAAAAATCGACTCCCAATTCTTGAGCTACTCTAAAGGGAGGTAACGACTCTCGAACTATGTCATCCCAAGATCTCGAATCTATAGGTAAAGCAAAATGGCTGTCAGTTTCAGTACTTCCATGGCCAGGGAAATGTTTGGCGGTAACCATTATTCCAGAATCGTGGTAACCTCTTATCAGATGCCTCGCTCTTTCACAGATTTCCCCCAGGGTAACACCTAATACTCGGTCACGAATTAAGGTGTTTGATGACAAAGTACAAACATCCAAACACGGAGCAAAATTAATATGGAATCCCAATTGCCTTAAATATGTGCCTTGATCTAGCCCAAATTCATAAAGCGTTTGATGCGGATTGCTTTTTAAATAATCCAATGGGGATGGGAAGACACGAAAGGAATGAGACGGCAGTTCGGCAACAGAGCCACCTTCCAAATCAATAGCAAAAAGCACCGGCTGCTCGGTTTTGCCATTAACGGCACATTGTTGCACCTGCTTCTGTAACTCCCGTAACTGAGCAAAACTTTGAATATTTCGTTTATATAAAATGACACCGGCAGCACCGTATTGGGTTAGCCACCGCCTCTCCTCCTTCGACAATTCAGGACCAGCCAGTCCTATAAAAAAAGATAAACCCAACGACATTTCTTCATCCTCTCTAAAAAGTCTCATCTCATTATCACAGAATTAACACCAAACCCAGTAACCAGAGCTACTTGCTATCTTCTTTTTGCTTCACCTGTTTTTTGGGATTTTTTTTTAAATGTACTCCCATACCTGGTGGTAACGTATTTTTATCGATAGTCAGAGAGTCTTCCTCCTCTAGCCACTCTCCCTTCTGATGGGCCAAAAAGGCGAAATTCCGCTCTCCACGAGGCATTTCACCAAATAATTCTATAAGGGTGCGTTTGGGAACAACAAACCCCTTAGTAGCCGTTTTTTCCAATGGAACTAGCTCCTGACTGATACCTGATGCCACATCTTGTGTTTTTAAAATTTCCCCTCTTTCAGTAACCCATGAGGTAAATGTTTGTCCCTGAAAATGATTATGAATTAAGTAAGTTTTAAATCGATTCCGAAACAACACTTCTTTCTCAACCCGTGCTTCCCCCTCAACAATTTGCCCCAACTCTTCCGCAATAGTTTTATACTTATATTGTTCGTTTGTGCGAAGGCCCTGTGGGCTTTTCAAAATGACATAGGCTAAAATGCCGCTGAAAAAAATTCCCTTTGGTAGAGGGATCTGCCGAACATTTGTTGACGATGTCATTGACAGGGGTTTCGTTGCTCCACTTTTTGGGGGTTGTAGAGTGCCCAGTCCGTCATTTTTAGATAGTTCCGGAAAATCCCCTTTTTGGGTTATTTTCAATACCCCATCCTTTACTTCACCAATTAATTCTGAACTTTTTTTATTATCAATTTTAATAAAGCTCAGTTTTAATGGAGCAAAGTTTTCATCACTTTCGGTAACAACACTTTCAGTGACATTAATACCTGGCAAACTCATATTAGTAAAACTAGTGGCCTTAAATATCTTTCCTTCTTTTATTGATTCATATCGATTGATAACATATCCCACCCGACCTCCATTCAACTTAATGACATAATATCCTTCAAACAAAACTTCACCCGCAGCATTGTGAACAAACAAAAGCCCCATCAAACAAAAAAAACCGGAAACAATAAATCCTCTTCTCATGCCAATTTCTCCTTGATTCAACTCTATTGTGGGGGAGGATTTAATATCACTCCTTCCCCTGATCCTCCCAAATCTTGGGGTTGCGTTAAAAAATCAATATCGACCAATTTTACTGAGTAACCACTTCTGCCCCCAGCAATACAATCATTAGGCGTAGCCTCCAAGTCTGGATTTTGATTTAACTGGGCAGGGTTCACCACAGACAAACAACGGCCGAAAATGTTACTATTTAAAACGTAATCTCCTGGAGTTGATACATGCCAAAAGGTCAGATTAGGAAAAACCTGCTGAGCCCCTGTGGTAACATAGTATCCTAAATGAGGTATAACGATAATCCCACGATTAGCTCCAAGTCGTATAGGTCCCGAACGATTAATTACGGGGTTTAATTGTGCTTCTTGAATTTGATGCTTAATAGAGTATCTCCTGCTAATACCTTGTGCTAAGGAGTTATAGCCGATATCCCCCCGAACTGCTATTTGAGGATCACTCACGAAAATCAGAGCATCCATTTTCTGTAATAACGTTGCATTTTTTCTAAGTCGGGGCACATAGGTATCAAAAAAATTAAGGTCAAAAGAATAATGGGTAATATCAAACTGATCTGGAAGAATCGCATTAATTTCTAGTTGCTTTATATGTTCCACATGGTTAAGCCTTTCATCCATAGCCAAAATAGATCCAGCACGAAAGTAGCCATTATAGCTGCCCAAAAAGTAACCTGACTGAAACCGCTGATTCAGGTTTACCAAAGACTGAGCATAAAAGGCATTGGTTAGTGCCAAAAAAGCATTTCTGGCCCGAAGACCACTGGTATCTCCCACAAATCTACCATATGAGGGCACTAGTAACTCCAATTCGCCAATCAAACTCGGATCCGCTGCGGCGGAATTAGACGCCAATCGAGAATCCAGTTGTTCAGCAAGACCCACTAACTCATTTCCCGCCCTAAAACTGAGGGCAAGATCCGTCCTAGCTGCAAGAGGTGTGCTGGTCCCTCCCGATATTTCTTGACCCCTTGGCCATACACGGGCATACCAAGGTCCAATTCTACCCCCAAAAGGCTTCGCTACTGCGCGGGCTTTTAATGTTATTGATCCTAAAGGAGAAAAAGGAACCTTTGGAGTAGTTTCTGCCTCCACCATGACATATGCGGCACACCAAGGATTTTTCTCAAAGCCCACAGTGGAAGCCCAAAATGACGATTGAGGATCGGTATAATCGGCCGGTTCCACTCCAAAATAGCGAAAGACATCGAAAATCTCCATCTGGCGATAATTATTGTAATTAGGAATTTGGGAAGGATTGTTCTCGAGTAACACATCATGCAAATAATAGTATCTATTGGTAATCGGTTGATTGGGATTAGCAGCAGCACAATCGGAATCCACAAAACGCAAGAAAGGCCGAACCCAAATGGGTTTTAACCATTGAGGAGAGGCATACTGGTTACCATTCCAACGACAATTAGGATGACCCAAGCTATTAAAAAAACGGAAATTGGCTTGCTCTGAAAAACCTTCCAAATTAGGAACTGTTAAATTTTTTTTCAAAGTTTCTAAAGCTCCCTGACGTGCTGATTCTCCCTCGATGTCTAAAAAGTCACTCTCTGTGCGAGATAATTCTTGAGCTAATCCCATAATAAGACTTTTACGATTTAACATATCAAGACGATATCCTAAGTAAATTGCTGCTAAGGTCTGCCAACTTGTCATCGAAGCCCGTAAACACTCCCGCACCTGATCGTTTTGAGCTACTTGGGATAAAACCAAAATAGATCGTGCCACTGTGGGCAAATTTATCGCGAATAAGCCACGGGAGAAACTAGGTAAATTGGGAATAGCTGCCTTAGTAATGCGAGATCCACGTAAACAATCCATGCGACAATAATTAGGGCTCTCACTGGGATTACGAGGAATCATATGCTCCCAACCCTGATAATTCACACAAAACGAAGTAACACACCGAGGATTAAAGGGAAAATTAAGATCATTCGTGGGAACAGTCATCAGACTCCCTTCTAAAACGCAACTTTGTGGATATTCTTTTCCACAGTAAAAAGGTATGTTGGGAACATTATTTTGATTGTCTTGGTTACCCGCCATCCCATAAATGCGGTACCGAAAGGTAAAAAGCTTCCAAGACTGTCGCATTTGATAATTTACATGGGCTATGGCATTTAACACTTCGGCCTGTTTCATACCACCGTAATAGGCCGCTAAATCCACAGAGTTCTGTAAATTAATCTTATGGTGTACCAATATTCCCACGTTAATCACCATGGCAAAAAAGATAAAAAACAGGTGAAAGAGGATGACCATAAAAATGGCAACTTGTCCTCTTTTGTGGCGGTCTGGGCTCTTACCCGTAGAAAACAGCATCACCAATAGATTAACGATAAATACAAATAAAAACAGCGGTTGCTCAGGAACACCGACCTTCGTCAAGGGGAATCAACAATTGCGAAAAAACGGTTTCCAGATATTCTGAGATTCTATGGATTCATTGGCTTATTTTAAACAGTTAAGAAATCACCACGCCTTTTCCATATTTATTTTACTTGCACTGATTGTTCTTCCCCTCGACCAATTTTTAAAATGGGTAGCACGTAAGTATTTAAAGCGCGACTATGAATTTGAATTAGGTCCTTTTTTTGTTCGTTTCGAATTAGCAGAGAATCCAGGAGCCTTTTTAAGCTTAGGAGCCAACTGGCCTGAAGAGGTGCGTTTTTGGATTTTAACCGTTTTAGTCCTTTTCATTTTAGTATGGGCGGGATGGACACTGTTTTCTCATAAAAACATTCCTCGTTATGAGTTCTGGGGACTGCAATTTTTATTGGTGGGTGGCATTGGTAACCTTATTGATCGAGCGTTTAAGGGAACTGTTACCGACTACATTCAAGTGGGATTGGGTCCTTTGCAAACAGGAATTTTTAACTTAGTGGACATGATGATTTTACTGGCATTATTCATTATGCTTCTTGGACCTTGGTGGGGGCCTAAAAAAAATGATGACAATATGCATAACATTGCGAAAAATTAAGAGTGGGTACGTAATGGAATCGTAATAGATTCGAAATGAATTTTAATAGGAAGGCGGCAAAGACCTTTTAATGGCAACAGGACTTTATCTGGGTAATGATTCTCGTATTAAAGAGATTTTAGACAGTTTCTTCGAAGAGCGCAAAAAGGAATTTGGTGAAAGCCATTCTCTAATTAAAGTTACAGATGAGGTGAAGTTCATAGAAGCAACTAACACTCTAGCCTTTGATTGCATATTTGTTGAGCATAGTCTGTTACCCAAAAACCCCAATGAATGGTTGGTAAAATTAAAAAAAACTCGCCCTTCTCTCCAGTCACCACTTATTTTGGTGGGAGGGGAACCCGATCCTGGACAGCTCTATAAATACGTGTTTGGAGGATGGACCGACTATTTGTTCTTGCCGCCCGATCGGGCTTTGGTGATTGAAAAGTTTTGGATGTATACCACTGGAAAGCGTAGTTCCGACATTCGTCAGGTTTATTCCTTAAACATGAAAGATAGGGCCTCCTTGGCAAGAAGTGCTGATCTTGTGGAACTCAGCGAGTTTGATTGTAAAGTGAAGGCACCCTATTCCATCTCCCCTGGCGAGTTAATGATTATTTATTCCCCAACTTTAGCATCAGAGGATGAAACTGGAGAAGGACGGGTGTTAGGTAGATGCTATCATGCCGTGCAAGATAAACAAACCGGATTTTGGACCATGTCCTTTTACTTTATTGGGGCAACCGATGAGCGCCTCAAAGCCATAAGACAGGCATTGCGCCGTAGCTATATTGCAAGCAAATCCTAGATTTCTACCTTTGGCTCAGTTAGAGTACCGGTAGGCTGCGGCTTCCACAGGGGATCGGGCTAACCCCGCCAGGTCCGAAAGGAAGCAACGGTAACCCTTTCATCTCTTGGTGCGGAGCTGTCGGCCACTTTAGGTACAGCATGTCTTACGAAGTTTTTGCCCGTAAATACCGTCCGCAAAGCTTTCACGAACTAATTGGTCAAGATGCTATTCGACAAACCCTCCAACAATCCATCCAGCATCAGCGACTCCATCATGCCTTACTTTTTACCGGACCTCGAGGAACAGGCAAAACCTCAACAGCCCGTATTTTAGCTAAAACCCTACGATGCCCTAATGTGGTAGAGGGGCGTCCTTGCCAAAAATGTCCTGATTGCACCGCCATCAGCGCTGGTCACCATTTAGACGTCGTTGAAATTGATGGCGCCAGCCACAATGGGGTAGAGGCCATTCGCGAATTAAGAGAAAGTGTTCATTACACGCCTTCATCAGGAAAATATAAAATATTTATCATTGACGAAGTTCATATGCTTTCCACTAGCGCATTCAACGCCCTTTTGAAAACTTTGGAAGAGCCCCCACCCCACGTGATCTTTATTTTGGCTACGACAGAAGCACATAAGATTCCTGCTACCATTCTTTCCCGCTGCCAAAAATACCAATTCAAAAAAATTCCGACGCGGCTGGTGCATCAACAGCTACAGCACATTTGCAAGGAAGAAAGGATTGAGGCTGATGATGAGTCTCTCTGGTTGATTGCCAAATCGGCTCAAGGAAGTTTGCGGGATGCCGAATCGACCCTAGATCAATTGGCCACCTTCCTCAATTGTCGATTGAACCACCAGCAAGTCATATCCGTTCTGGGGCTTGATCATGAATTATTGGTATGGAAGGCCTACTGGGCCATTTTGGAGCATTCTTCAGAAAAGGCACTTTCTCTAATTCAGGAGCTCCACAATACCCATGTAGAGCCCAAATTGTTCTTGGAAGGTCTTTTACGCCTACTACGTAATACGCTTTTGATCCAAGCAGTTCCCCACCATGAACATTTAGCCGAGGCTCTGGACCTAATGGAGTCAGAATATCAACTGTTACAAAAAGGCGGGGAAATGTGTTCCTCCGAAGAGCTTCATATATTGTTTGATATGGCTCATAAAGGCTTACAAGACGTCCTCCATAGCACAGATCCTCAGGTGGTTTTGGAAGTAGTACTTTTGCGTCTCATTCAATCCCATCGATTAATCCGAATTGAAAAATACAAAGAAAAAACCAACACCACATCCATGCCATCCCATACTACCCCATCCTCCAAACCAAAAAAAGAAGAACAATCCATCACCTCTTCTACCTCTGTCTCTGTTGATGCTGAAAGTTGGTTAAGATTTGTAGAATCGATTCGCCTCCAAGATCCGCTATTTGCAGCCAAATTGGAGCCACTCTTGATCCAGCAAGTGGAAGAATGTGTTTTACACATTGCCTTACCAAAAAATTACCTTTTTTTGAAACCACAGTTTCAGGATCCAAAAACCATAGACTTACTCAAATATTGGATCAAAAAAATGTGGCAGAAGGATTTTCACATCGTTTTTCGAGAAGACCTCACACAAGGAGCTTCGGCCTTGGAGGCAAGTAAAAAAAGGATAGCCGAACAAACCCAATCTCAGTTAGCACGAGTTGCTCAAAATGAAAAAATCCAAAAGGCTCAAAAAATTTTGGGAGGACACATTCGTATTCTTAACTCCCAACAAAACCAAGGAGGATCATCATGAAAGGATTTAGTGGAAGTATGTCGGAACTCATCCGACAGGCCAATCAGATGCAAACCAAAATGAAGAAAGTCCAGGAAGAATTAGCCAAACAAACGTTTGAAGGATCCTCCGGCGGAGGAGCTATTAAAGTAACAGTTACCGGCGAATATCTGGTTAAATCGGTAACAATTGATCCAGAATTTTTAAAAACTCCCGACACGGAAATGTTACAGGATATGATTCTGACTGCAGTAAATGAAGCCATCAAAAATGCTAAAGAAACCAGTCAAAAGGAAA
This sequence comes from Pseudobdellovibrionaceae bacterium, assembly GCA_025055135.1. Classification (GTDB taxonomy): domain Bacteria; phylum Bdellovibrionota; class Bdellovibrionia; order Bdellovibrionales; family Bdellovibrionaceae; genus JANWYU01. The sequence continues at coordinate 18,728 of JANWYU010000174.1, forward strand.
TGCAAAAAATAACAGGCGGACTAGCAATTCCTGGACTTATTTAAAAATCGATCAATTAAAAGTCTATGTGGAAGATTAAATCCTTACAGAAATTGATTAATGAGTTAAGCCGCCTTCCTGGTTTAGGGCCAAAATCTGCAGAAAGACTGGCCTATTTTATCCTAAAACAACATCATTCCTATGCTCAAAATTTGGCGGAAGCCATTTTAGAGGTAAAGAAACACGTCATTCAGTGTCCTATTTGCCATAATTTTACCGAACAAACACCCTGTTGGATTTGTGAGGACTCCGCCCGCGATAGAGGCCTTTTGTGTGTAGTAGAAGATCCGTCAACTATCTTTAAACTAGAAAAGACAGGAACCTTTCGCGGTTACTATCATGTACTTCATGGAGCTATTAACCCTTTACAAGGAATCACTCCTGAATCATTAAATATCTCGTCTTTGTTAAATCGTCTGCAGCAGAGTTTTAACAGTCACCCTGTTCGTGAGGTGATTTTTGCCTTTGATGCCGATTTGGAGGGTGATACCACGGCCCTATATCTTCAAGAGTGCCTGGCATCCTTTCCCATCAAGCTTAGTCGCTTAGCTCAAGGAATTCCTCTGGGAGGGTCAATGCACTTTTTAGATGAGCGAACGCTATCTAAAGCTCTGCAAAATCGAGTTGAAATTCCTTCACATTCGGGTTTTGATAGAGAGTAATGTCGTTTTTCAATCACAATGCAAAAGAAATTCATTGTAAAATTGTTTACTACGGGCCCTCTTTAAGTGGCAAGACCACAAATATTCAATGGGTCTATAATAGTACAGCAACCGAACAAAAATCGAAGTTGGTAACCCTGGATACTGAACTAGAAAGAACCATTTTTTTTGATTTTCTACCTTTGAATGTCGGTGATATTCGTGGTTATAAAACACGCTTTCATTTGTACTCAGTACCAGGACAGGTGGTTTACGACTCATCACGCAAGCTGATTTTAAAAGGATTGGACGGCGTGATTTTTATTGCTGATTCCCAAATCGAACGTTTGGAGGAGAATCTGGAAGCCCTCCGCAACCTGGAAACCAATCTAAAGGCACAAGGCTATGACATACGGGATGTTCCCATGGTTATTCAATATAACAAAAGAGATTTACCAAACGCCGCCCCCATCCCCAAATTAAGAGAGGCCCTTAATCGATACGGGGTAACTGATTTTGAAGCGGTTGCCAGTGAGGGAAAAGGGGTTATGGAAACCTTGAAATATGTTTCCAAAACGATTATACACCTTCTTAAAAGTATGTGACTTCAGTTGGTGACCCAGGCACCGCTCGTGTTTGAAAAGAAAGTAACTAACAAACTCGCCACATGAGTAACAGTATCATTGATAGAATCCGCAATTTAAAAGAAAAAAGAAAGGCTATTATTCTCGCCCATTATTATGAAGAAGGGGCCATCCAAGATATCGCCGATTTTGTTGGTGATTCCTATCAATTGGCTTTATATGGACAAAAAAGCGATGCCCCAGTGATTCTTTTGGCCGGAGTGGTCTTCATGGCAGAAAGTGTGAAGATCCTAAGTCCGGACAAAACGGTTCTTTTTCCAGATCGAGAGGCGGGATGTTCTCTGGTTGCCTCATCCCCTTTTGAGGAATATCTAGCTTGGAAACAGAGCTTCCCAAATCCCTTTTTGGTAACATACATTAACTCAAGTGCTAGAGTAAAAGCCATATCCGATGTTATTGTTACTTCGAGCAATGCTGAAAAAATCATATCCAAAGTTCCCCATAACAAAACCATTTTATTTGGACCCGATAGAAACTTAGGACTCTATTTGAAACGCCAAACAGGAAGACCCATGGAGCTTTGGCCTGGCACTTGTGAAGTACATGTGCTTTTTTCTGCACAAAAATTAATGAAACTAATGAAAGAACATCCTGATGCCCGAGTTATTGCCCATCCGGAATGTGATGAGGCTATCTTGCAATTGGCTCACGTTGTTGGATCTACCTCACGCCTCCTCGCCGAGGTGACTCGTCATCCCGGTCGTAAATTCATTGTGGCAACAGAAACAGGAATCTTTCACCAAATGCAAAAAGCCCGCCCCGATGCCATCCTTATTCAAGCCCCTAACGAAAAAGAAAGCTGTTCCTGTAATGATTGTCCTTACATGAAACTGAATACCCTTCAAAAAATAGAAGCCGCTTTGATGTCCCTAAGTCCTGAAATCACGTTACCTCAGGATATTTTGACTCAAGCTCGTAAGCCCCTGGAACTGATGATGGAATGGTCCCAGTAAAAAACGATCCTAGATCAATGTTGGTGGTCTTATTTAAATAGACACCGAAAAAAACGGGTAAAAAGACGAGGACCCCAAAATAAAATTTCAAAACCACATATCACTTGTTGGTGGCCTCGGCTTGATCACGAATCAACTTAAACACAGTTCCGGTATCAACAAAAGAACCATCAGGAAATTGACAGAAGGTTTGTTCATTGTGATTTTTGAAATACCCCTTGAAAGATTTTCCTCCGATTTTCTGGCAAATTTCATTGCCAGGGTTTACGTGGTAAGGAGGCCTAATTAATTTTTTGGCAAATTCTGTGGGAACGCTAATTTGAGTTTTAGCCTGACATAAGCCCTCTTTGCATCCACTGGAATAAAAGGAACCATCATGAGTCTTATAAATGGTAAAAACTTCGTTTTTATCCGTAGTAATAGACTCATCTTCCTTTGACGTTTCGGCCAAAGCCAATACGGATGAAACAATCACGCTTATAAACCATAATCTTCCTTTTATGTCCATAACGATTAATCTCCTTGCTCTGTTTTGTTTGTTACTTAAAGTAAGTAATTTCAAATGTATTTTTCATTAGTTCTTTTTCGGGAATCCAAATCTGCCCATTTTCACACTCCCAAGCATATTGTTGGCATGAAATCCCCCAACTATTTCTAACAAGAAAATAGGTTTGGTTGTTTTTTGTCTTCATGCCTACAATAACTGAAGTGTGAGGATCACAATCCTTTTTGATTGTATTAAAGACACCAAGCCCCTCGTACTTCGCGTCGGTAAGAATAGATCCACAATAGCCAATTAAGACCGGTTTTAATTGAGTCAATTGATCTTTGATTACAGATTCCATATCTTTTATTGCCACAAAACCACGTTCTTTTCTGGCTATTTGAGGGATTTCCCACTGTATCGTGAATGGTTCGCACACCCGATCAGCTATAATTTTCAATACATCAAGAGAGTTTCCATAGCGCCTTAAAGCCACGTCGATGAGATCCTTTGGTATGGGCTGATCAAATATTTTTTGAAAAGAATACGAGCACCATTTTACGGCTAATTGATACAACCCCGACCAGAGAAATCTTGGGTCTGCCTCTAGGTTGCTGTGAATAAAACGGTGCAATTCCCCCATTGTGGCAAAATGAAAATCTAAAAACGACAATGACTTCGGCTCGGTTTTGCGATAGTCACAAAGGCCATAGCGTGCTGCTGCTGCAAGGGCATCGCTGGGGTGACCTCCGGCGATTGAATTTTTTTTTGGATCATATTGATTTCGCTCAATAATTGAGGCATCAATCGCCAGCTTAATCGGTGAGGTGAGTACCTGATTCTTTTGGGGGTTTGGATCATGTATGAACCGATAAAAATCTATGAATTGAGCGGTAGCATGAGCATAACAAGAAGCTAATCCGTTTTGATCATAAACAGGGATATGTTGGGCATTGGGGTGAAGATCAAGGCGTATGGTGGGTTGCAATATTGGGGCTTTTAAGTAACTTTTTTTCCCATACAAAAGCAGAGGATAAAAAATGAAAACGGAAATTACAGCGATCTCACAAAGAAGACACACACCTTTAATTACACGCCTCACTTGGATCCTCTGTCGTTTAAACCATAAAATCTCAAAAAAAGTGTGACAATGGGTAACAAATGGCCCATCCTGGGAGCATAACATTTTTAATTTAAGAATCATCTTAGCCACTACGTACCCTTTCTATCTTTTGCAACTAAGCCAACCACTACCTACAAAATAACAGTTTGCTCAAAACGTAATATCACTCGCCCACTTCCCGACTCTACTCTGCCTAATATAAACGAAGAAAAATCATTTCGATTACAAAATGTAATGAATCGTTTTGCCCATACAGGACTTGTTACCACGACCATACCTACTCCCATATTGAAAGTGGTAAAGGACTCGGAATCTTTCATTCCCGTGCGACGAACAACCTCCTTGAGAATAGGAGGAAGGGCGGGTCTAACAGTAACCACATAATCAAACTGTTCATTAATTCGTGGAATATTGAGAAATCCAGATCCTGTAATATGCGCAAGCCCTTTAATCACTCCAGGATATTGCCTATGAAATTTTAAAATCATTGGTTGATATAAGGGGGTTGGCCGCAATGCTAAGCGCATCCACTGCTTCTCCTTTGTGGAAAAAACCTTGCGAATAAGAGAGTAACCATTACTGTGGACGCCATTTGAGGCTATGCCGATCATGACATCTCCTTCTTTAATAGAATGGCCGGTAATAAGATGGGTTTTGTCAACCACCCCCACCACAAAACCAGCCAAATCATAAACCCCTCGAGGATACACATCGGGCATTTCCGCCGTTTCTCCTCCGACTAAAGCCATGTCACACCTTTTACAAGCCCGCGCAATTCCCCTTACTACCTCAACTCCAACGTCCAGATCCAATTTCCCCGTGGCAAAATAGTCCAAAAAAAACAAAGGCGTTGCACCAGTACAAATCAAATCATTCACACACATAGCCACCAAATCCTGCCCGATCCACCGGTGCTGCTTTAATTCTGCCGCTAATTTTACTTTGGTACCTACTCCATCAGTGCTGGCTACCAAATATGTTTCCTTGTTTAATCGAAAAAGGGAGGCAAAGCCGCCAACTCCTGCCCTCACCCTTTTATTTTGAGTAGGGGCTACGATTTTTTTAATCCGCTCTACAAACATGTCGGCCAAATCAATATCAACCCCAGCCCTCTGATACCAGCTACCCATGACGAAAATGCCTCACTTGGGAAAAGGCCATCACAAGCCCTAATTCATTAGCCCTTTGAATCACCAGACTATCCTGACGACTCCCCCCCGGTTGCACAATATAATTAATGTTAAGTTTTTTCGCCTCTTCAATAATGTCGGGGAACGGAAAAAACGCCTCTGATACTAATAATGCGGAAGAGGAAAGTGACACAACAGAAAGGCGGGATCCAATCAACAATCTTAACACATCAACACGATTGGGCTGCCCTGAACCAGCGGCCACCAGGCGAAATCCTGAACCGTTTGGAATATAATCAACCACCACCAAAGCATTGGATTTAAAATGCTTTACTGCAATTTCTCCAAACCGAGCAAGGGGCTCTAATTTTTTTGGAAACTCTTGAACAGTAACCGACTGTAGTTCAGAGAAAAACTTATTATCACTATCCTGCCACAAAACACCACCTAAGATGGTACGGTATTCATGGGTAACCCCTCCCTCCGCCATTAAACGATCACTAATTTTTAATAATCTAATATTCGGCTTTTGTGCAAAAATAGCGAGAGCGTCAGCATCAAAATCAGAAGCAACCACAACTTCAACAAATACCTCTGTTAAACACTTGGCGATCGAAGCAGTTACCCGACCTTTTATGCCAATAATTCCTCCAAAACGTGATACGGGATCCTGATTCCAAGCATCAAGAAACACCCCCTCAAGATCCTCTCCACATGTGAGTCCACAGGGAATCGTATGTTTAACCACTACCGTCGAGTAAAAATGAGGAAAATGTACATGCAAATCTTTTAAAATCCGAATCACAGCGTCCACATCTAGCAAATTATTGTATGATAGCTCTTTTCCCTGCAATACAGAAAAAATAGGCGATCTGTTACCCTTAATGTACTCCGACGTTTCAAACCATATCGCTCGTTGATGCGGGTTTTCTCCATATCTCAACTCTTGTAATTTTTTAAAACCTAAGGGCCATTGATGGAATGAAGAGGGAATCATTTTGTTCTCTAAGTTACCTAAGCAATGAAAAATAACACTGTCATACCAGCTGGTATAACTCCAAACCTTCAGAGCAAGATGATGACGAAGTGTCAACGGAACCTGGCCTTGATGTTTTTTTAAAGCCTCTTGCACAACAGTGTAGTCATCAGGATCTGAAACAACCGCTACCCAATGATAATTCTTAGCTGCTGCCCGCAAAAGTAGCGGTCCACCAATATCTATGTTCTCTATTAAATCGGATAAAGTCACGTTTTCCCTCTGAGCCACTTGCTCAAAAGGGTAAAGATTACAGATAACCATATCAATAGGGGCAATATTTAATTCCTGAGCCTGCTTTACATCATCCGAGTGATCCCGACGAAAAAGAATCCCCGACAATAAGGGAAAGCTGATGGTTTTCATTCGACCGCCGAAAGCTTCAGGATTTCCACTGAGTTCCTGAACTGATCGAACGGCAATACCATTTTCCGCCAAATGCTGATATGTGCCTCCACTTGCATAAATCTCAAACTGGTATTCCTCTACAAGGAATTTACAAAAAGGCACAAGGCCCCTTTTATCTGTTACCGAACAAACGACTTTCGGCATAACAATCCATCCCTCCTCTTGGTTAGCTTTTTTGAAAATAGTCTACCCCATTTTTAAAAAATTGGGCTATAGGACTTACTTGAATTCCCTTAGTGTGGTCATAAAAAGCGGGATGAAAATTTTTAAAAAAATAACTTTCTGGATGAGGCATTAAACCCAAAACCAATCCCTTCGGATCACAAATGCCCGCAACATTTTTCCATGAACCATTTACATTATTTTGATAAGTCAACACAATCTGATGATCTGGTAACACATTCTCCCGCAAAACAACCAATCGACCCTGACCATGGCGCACCGGAAGATCAAAATTTTCAGGCAGTCCTTTGGTCCATATACATGGGGAGTTCTTTTGTAAGATCAACGATTCCCAGCGATCAATAAATTCCCCTCCTTCATTAATCCCTAAACTTACCACCTGATTAAAATTAAAATCGGGTAACACCCCTAAATGGGCTAAAATTTGAAAGCCATTACAAATTCCTAAAATTAGCTTGTTGTCCTCATAAAATCGTAAAAGCTCTTCCCTTAAATAGCGACGCCACTTTAATGCCATAACCTGACCACTGTTAATCTCGTCTCCATAGGAGAAGCCACCTGGTAACACAAGAATTTGACTTTCCCGCAGTAAATTTTTATTTTTTATCAAATCCCCTAAAGTACATTTCAAAACATTCGCCCCAAAATAATTAAAAGCAAAGGCTGTTTCTTCCTCACAATTAATTCCATCCCCACTAATTACAAGAACTTGAACTGCCATCTCGACCTCTCCTTTATATGCCCTACCATGATGTGGTCCAAAATTTCCGTAATTGTCGAAGATCCAGCGTAAAATCCTCTTGTTTTGAAAAAGCAAACCTGGCCACTGGCTGCGAAAGAACACTACCTATCAGAACTAATTCAAAATCATTCAAACTTTTTTCAAAAAGCATCTTGTGTTCC
>JANWYU010000195.1 GCA_025055135.1 Pseudobdellovibrionaceae bacterium
AAAAGCACGGGAAGTCCGCCATCATAATGCCTATACCCTGGCCCTTATTAATGAATATGCCGGATGGGCTTTTGATGAAGAGCAAGCCTTTTGTCTTCAAGGTAAGTGGAGGAGCCTTTGGTCGGAGGGCTCTCATTTTCCGCTAGACTTGGAAATAGGCACTGGTAACGGGACTCACTTTGCCCATCGGGCCCTCACATTTCCTCAAAGGTTAATTGTGGGAATCGAGCTCAAATTTAAGCCGCTGATTCAAACCATTCGTCGCACCCGACGTTTAGGATGTAACAACGCACGGGTGGCACGATTACATGCTTTTAATTTGGATTTAGCCTTTGCTCCCAACGAAATCGATGATGTCTTTTGTTTCTTCCCTGATCCTTGGGTGAGCCCTCGCAAGCCCCACCACCGAATCTTAAATCCTCGAGTCATTGACATCTTATCTCATTTGCAAAAACCAAAATGCCGAATCTACTTTAAAACGGACTCTCGAGAAGCCTTTGAATGGAGCCTTCACCACCTAAGAAATTCCCGTTATCAATTGGTTTACGTTACTTACGATTTGCACCAAACGCCCCTAATGCAAAATAATTTTATCACCCAATTTGAATCTATCTTTTTAAAAAAACAACTTCCCATTTGTTATTTAGAAGCAGAAAATAATAAGTAAAATGTCCCATCAGCATCTTGTTACCTGCTCAACTAGAAACGGAACCCTTGAGATCACAGTCAGTGATAATGAAACTCTGATGCACCAATTGCAATTTTTTTTACCAATAGCCTCTAGCTGCCATGGTGAGGGAGTTTGCACAAAATGTAAAATTAAAATTTTATGGGGAGGTGACTCTCTGTCTCCTCTAACAGAACTCGAGCTCAAAGCGCGGCAAAACCACTTAATTGGAGAAACCGAACGACTTAGCTGTCAAACTTTTGCCCACGGCCCAACCCACATCACAACAACCTATTGGTAACGTTATTTAAACCATTGATCTCCTAAGGGAATTATGACAAACTGATTCCACCAAACTATGGTTGAATCATCAGATCAAGTTGAAAATGTCATTATTATTGGATCGGGCCCCGCTGGCTTAACGGCCGCAATTTATGCGGCGCGAGCCAATCTCAATCCATTAATGATCGAAGGAGAGGAAGCTGGTGGTCAGCTTATGCTGACCACTGACGTGGAAAATTATCCTGGATTCCCTGAAGGGATTACTGGTCCAGAATTAATTGCTCAGCTACGAAAACAGGCTGAAAGGTTTAACACCCGATTTTTAACAAAAAACGTTACCCGCGTTGATTTTGAGCAAAGACCCTTTCGGATTTTTGTGGGTGCTAGGGAGTTTAAAACCCATTCGGTAATTATTGCTACTGGGGCTTCAGCCAAATACTTGGGCTTAGATTCGGAAAAAAGATATATGAATCGTGGAGTTTCGGCGTGTGCGACATGTGATGGTGCTTTTTTTAAAAATGTACCGGTAGCAGTGGTAGGCGGCGGAGATACCGCCATGGAGGAGGCTCAATTTCTTACGCGATTCGCCTCTCAGGTTTATGTCATTCATCGCCGCGACACCTTTCGCGCCTCCAAAATCATGGCAGATCGAACCCTGCGAAATCCGAAAATTACCGTGCTGTGGAACCGTGAGGTTGTTGAAGTTTTAGGAAATGATAAACACGTTACCGGGGTTCGGCTAAGAGATACTCTCTCGGGGGCAGATAAAGAAATTCTCAACGTTGAAGGGCTGTTTCTGGCCATCGGGCACAAGCCCAACACCGATTTATTCAAAAATTATTTGGATCTTAACGAGGTGGGGTACATAAAAACCCGACCAGGGTCTACCTACACTAACATTCCTGGGGTGTTTGCCGCAGGAGATGTACAAGATCCTGTGTATCGTCAGGCCATCACCGCAGCAGGGAGTGGATGTATGGCTGCCATCGATTGTGAACGCTGGTTAGAGGCACAAGAAGATTTAAAAAAGAAGTGAGACTACTTTGAAAAAACGTCGCATCAACGCTTTGGATTTAATCCAACGAATTGAAAAGTTAGCGCGAGAGCGGGTTACCTCGCAAGAGGTGGTAGCAATCGATGCCTACCGTACACTGAAAAATCGGTTTAATCCCAAAGTCATTCTAGTGATAGAGGATGACGAGAACATGCAAAAACTGATGGCTCGTATTTTTCCAGACAACGAGGGCTTTGAGGTGCGAATGGCAAGTGATGGCACTGCCTTAACTTCCATTTTGGATGAAATCACCCCGGACATTATCCTTATGGACATCGGGCTGCCATGGATTAATGGCTACGAGTTAACAGAGCTGATCAAATCCCATCGGGAAATGAAACATATTCCAATCGTGATGGTTTCAGGACATACTCAGGAGGAGGATATCAAAAGAGCCTTCCAAGTAGGGGCTGACGAGTTTATTCAGAAGCCCTTTGATATTGAGCAACTGAAGCAGACAGTCACCCGTCTTTTAAAATTACAAGATCGTTAAATCAAATTTCCCTTTCGCGAACATAAAGCACAAAAAACCACTTTAAAAAATCTTCGACATCACGAGATTTTTTTGATAGTGTGACCAAACTATTTCACACTTAGGAATCTTCTGGTGCTTGATTCGATGAATCAGGCTCTTTCCTAAGGAGGCTAACCAGAAGGAGGACCCATGGCTTCTATTAACATGAAGGACATGCTCGACGCTGGGGTGCATTTTGGACATCAGACTCAGCGTTGGAACCCCAAAATGAAACCTTACATATACACGGAGCGAGGGGGAATTCACATTGTCGATTTACAAAAAACCTTAGAAAAAGCCCAACAAGCCGCCAACTTTGTGACAAAGGTAGCTGCTCAAGGAGGCCGACTCTTGTTTGTGGGTACAAAAAAGCAAGCGCAAGAGCCTGTTCGGGAGGCTGCCTATCGTACCAGTCAATTCTATGTGATCAAACGCTGGTTGGGGGGAATGCTGACTAACTTTGATACCATTAAGGCCTCAATCGATCGGCTTCGTAAGGTAGACCAAATGAGGGCATCAGGTGAGCTTGAGCTTTTTACAAAAAAAGAGC
>JANWYU010000067.1 GCA_025055135.1 Pseudobdellovibrionaceae bacterium
CGAGGTATCCAAGAACGCATCAAACAAATTGATGAAAGAATTGAACGTAAAGAGGCCCAACTCGCCAAGCGGGAAGAATCTTTAAGACGAAAATTTACTGAACTAGAAAACAAAATGAGTAAATTGCAAGCCCAGGGTATGAGTTTCCAGGCCATGCAAGTTACAGGAATTGGAGGACAAAAAAGTGGGTAACCTAAGGCCAAATTATCCAAATTATCTTATCTTAAGAACCTGGACTGCAATAATGATGGCAAGTACCGATAGGAGCCTATATGAGTAAAAATCCCTATTTTAAATACAAAGAAACTCAAGTTCTAAGTGCCTCTCGCGAACAAATTCTCTTACTCATGTACGAAGCTGCTATTAAATTTACCAAATTAGCCATCAAGAGCGCTGAAGAGGGAAAAATAGTAGAGCGATGTACCAATTTGGGTCGTGCCTTTGATATCGTAATGGAACTGAACAACACCCTGGATCATTCAATAGGCGGAGAGATCTCCATAAACTTGGAAAGACTCTATATGTTTATCACCGATCAATATACCAAGGCCAATTTAACTGGAGATCCGGAACCACTTCGTATCTCACTAAAGATATTGGAAACCTTGTATGACGGATGGAAACAGGCGGTGCAACAATTAAAAAAGGATGGGCTCCATACAACTGCCACTAGCAACAAAAATGCGACCGAAAAGCAAGAGGAGTGAGTAACACGACCAAGGAGGGGATATGGATTTAATTCAACTGATGGAGCAAAAAAATCACTTTTTGGAACAGTTTTATAGTCTAAATGAACTGCAAGTAAAATTATTACGGGCAGGAGCAGTGGAAACATTAGATGAGTTCTATCAAAAGAGGGAAAAAATCCTTGAGATTTTAAGATACCTTGACGGACAGATCCATCAAATTATGGATACCCCAACATATAAACATGTAGGCACACATGACTTTCCTCATTCTCAAGTAAAGAAGGATCTTCAAAAGGCGCTAAAAATCAAAGAGGAATACGTATTTCGGATCATGGAACAGGAACTTCAAATCCTGAGTCTGATGGATGAAATTAAAAGCGCTATATTAAAGGAGCTAATAGAAATCCAATCCCAAAAAAAGGCACTCCGCGGTTACCATTCGAAAACAACTGAAAACCAACTCAAAGAAAAGGCATAACCACTTCACGCTGGTGCGCTTAGTCTAAAGTGATCAATGGTTGATTGCCCGTCATACGTTGTTCATATTGAAAGAAAAGGGTAATTGGCTTAATGGGACAGTCGTAACAAGACTCATTAAGTTGGTTAAAAGTATTATAGTTAGGCATTATAAGGAATTATCACAAAGAACAAGGATGGGCTGATATGATGAGATTTTGTAACTACCTTATAGGACAGTTTGTAAATGTTACCACCTGTGCGTCAATACTTATTGGAACCATTTCATCTCTTTCCCTTCTTTTTTTTCATGCAAGCTGTAGCCGCCCTAAAGTGGATCAAGACCATACCAAGAGTTCCCAACAAACAGACCTTCATTTAAAAGTTTCTATGTTTCATCTTAAGAGTGAGCTTGATGAGCTGTTACCATTTATTCTCAATCCCAAAGAATTTCATAAAACCACTCAAGTGCAAAAGTTGAGTGAAAAGTTAGCCAACTTAAGAAAAATTAGCCAACAAGTGAGCCACGAGCCAGCCATCCAAGCTCAAGATCCCGTTCTCAAATTTTTGTCCCAGGGATTTCAAGATGAAATTAACCGTAGCTACGAAGCTTTTCAAATGGGTCATCGAGAGTATGCTCGAATCAGCTTATTAAATGTGTCTGCCTTCTGTATAGAATGTCATACTCGCACTCAAAGTGGCCCAAGTCTTCATTTTGGGGTAGCAAAAGAGGTGTGGGCATCGATGCGCCCTATTGATCAGTTGGATTATTTGGTGGCCACTCGACAATTTGATGAGGCCCGAAAATTAGCGGAAAAAATCGTTAAAGAGGGATTAACTTCCCAAACCAATGTATTTGATCTTGATCGCGCGGTTCGATTGGGTTTGTTGGTAACCGTACGTTATGACCAAAATCCTGATCACGCATTAGCGTTAGTCAATGCCCTTTTATCGTCAAAATCTTTACCGTTTTATCTAAAGGCCTCTGCCCTCAGTTGGAAGAATCACATTCATCGTTGGAAATTGGAGGGTGGCTCAGCAGTTGCTCCTAAAGACCCCCTAGCTTTGGCTCGATCCTTAGCAAATAGGATGAGCTCAGCCAATACTCAAGATCGATATTTTGAAATTGAAATGATGCGGATTCAGGCATTACTGAATCCATATATTACTCATACCAACCTCAGTCGAGATCAACTAGGCGAAGCCCTCTACCTTTTAGGGTCTTCCTACGAGGTAACAAAAGATCTAGCCACTTGGAGTTTACACGAAAATTATTACGAGGCGTGTATTCGCCAAGTTCCGAATTCAGCTTGGGCTAAACGCTGTTACGAGGCCTATGAAAAGAGTATCTATGCTGGATATACAGGATCTCGTGGAACTTTCATTCCTCCTGAGGTAGAGTCAAAATTAAAAGAACTCAAAAAACTGACAACGTCAAAGTAATGACATCCATTAACTATATCATTATTGTTTAATTTAATTTTTGAGGTTGGCATTCTCATTGCTTCTTTGGAAAGAAGAGGCGAGGAGAATGTTATGTTTAATGAAAAAATAATACCTCAAACACGTTCTAATTACTCTAATTCGAATGTTACTCGACCCTATCCAAATCACGTTGATAGTGTTGAACAAAGCCACCCATCTATATTCACTACCAAGATAACCCCAACCTTCATGGTTCACGCCCTCAATTTTGATCCCTCCCACCCGTGGTTACTGAAATTGTGTCTCTCCTGGATAAAGAGCTATTATCACGAAAGTAACGCCCACCTAAAAATCGCTAGCCTACTAGCGCACACAGCCCCAACTCTAACAAACTTGGTTACCTATGGAAAAATCCTAGACCAAAAAAATATGTGTTTAGAGGCTATTAATTTTTTTGAACAGGCCTTACTGAAAAAACCTAAAGAAGACAAAATTCTTTTCGAAATCTATAATTTTTTAGGTAATGCCTATCTTAAATTATTAGATTATGAATCCGCAGAGGAAAACTATCACAAAGCCTTCACCATTAATCCTCATTCGAGTCAATTAAATGTAAACTTAGGAACCTTAGCCATTCATAAAAATGATTGGTATCGTGTCCAGTATTATTTCCGTGAAGCGCTTAAACTGGATTTAAAAAACGACAAGGCCTGGACCGGACTTGCCATGTACCATCATTATCTAGGAGATTTAGAATTAGCTATTGCTAGCGTAAAAAAGGCGCTAGACATAAATCCCTCAAACAGACCGGCCCTCCTCTTGCTCGCCCAATGGAATTCCTCATCAAAAATTCAAGAAACTATAAACTATATTGCTCGATATTTGGATGAAAACCATTTTGATGAAGAAATTTCGATTTTGTTTATACACTTTTGTGTTCGTAACCAAGACTTTGATTTAGCTGAAATTGAAATGGAAAAATTGGTCTGCCTAAATCCTAAAAACATCAAGTACTATGAAATGTATCAAGAGTTACAAGAGGCAAATAATGAATCTAAACGGATATCTAAGAATTGCCCTAGGACAAATACGTAAAGCCAGCTCGAAATTTAACAATACAAAGCAGGATCCGTCCTCTGTTACCGCAAACATAAGGAGCTTATCCTATCGCATCTTAGAAGAACTTATTTTGGAGCAAATGAGCCATGAAGAAAATCGCGATAGTTCAAATCAATCGGTTAGGTGATATTCTTCAATCGATTCCAGCAATTAATGCGTATAAAAGACTTTATCCCGATCATATTGTCCATCTTATTGTACGAAAGAAATTTGAAGAGGCCGCTCAGCTGTGTCCAACAGCAGACAAGATCATCACTTTAGATACAACCCATATTTTAAGACCTCTCATCCAAAACCAACCTGAGATTCACCAATCCCTATCAAATCTAGAAACGTGGCTTTTAACCCTAGCAGAAGAGCGTTACGACATCATATTCAATTTAAGTTACTCTCCCTCCTCATCTTGGATCGTAAACTTCCTAGAACAGCATTCCGGTAACACCACCCAAGTAAAGGGCTACACCAGAACAACTGATGGCTATTTAGCAATACCTGATGATATGAGTGCCTATGTTTATGCACAATGTGGAATAAACAAACCCAATCGTTTTCATTTGGCAGAAATTTTTGGGACCGTATTAGGGGTGGATCTGACCATTAAGGACTGGAAAATCAATTTAACTCAGACAAACCATCCCTCACTGGAAGAGATACCTGATCAATTTATATCTTTACATATTAATGCATCATCGAAAGAAAAATCGTTACCTCCTGATGTTACCGTTGAGCTTTTAAACAATCTTGCCCGGACCATACCGATACCTATTGTATTACTTGGATCGCAAAAGGATATGGAGTCAGTAAGAGAAGTAATCTATCGATCCAAACATCCCAAAATTTATAATATGGTTGGGTTAGTTAACTTAAATGAAGCAGCCCACATCATCTCCCGATCCTTGTTGCTGATTGCACC